>NZ_JAELUI010000538.1 GCF_016429285.1 Ralstonia sp. ASV6 | reverse complement strand
CCCCCCCCCCCCCCCCCCCCCCCCCCCCCCCCCCCCCCCCCCCCCCCCCCCCCCCCCCCCCCCCCCCCCCCCCCCCCCCCCCCCCCCCCCCCCCCCCCCCCCCCCCCCCCCCCCCCCCTTTTTACTGCTCCGGCGCCCACCGAGATCTACACTCCACGGCCTTCGTCGGCAGCGTCAGATGTGTATAAGAGACAGGTGCTGGCATTGCCGCGCTTCTTGCCGAGCATGACTGTCACGCCGACGATCTTGTCGCGGTTCTGCTCGATGGTCTCGATCTCGCCCTTGCGCACCGTGACCGACAGGCCCTGGCCTTCGGAGATTT
>NZ_JAELUI010000072.1 GCF_016429285.1 Ralstonia sp. ASV6 | reverse complement strand
ATTGCAGCCATGCCTGCGCGTTACACCTTAGAGCGCGCCGACTGGAAAGCCGCAGCCGCTCTGCCCATCACCTCGAACAACTGGCCCTACGCCGATTCGATCACGCGATTCGCACGCGGCCTCGGGATGGCGCGCAGTGGCGATGTGACGGGCGCAAAGCAGGAGATCGAGGCACTCAAGCGCTTGCGGCAAGCGCTTGAAAAATCCAAGGAGCCTTACTGGGTGGCCAGAACCGATGAAGAGATCGCTGCCGTCTCGGCGTGGATCGCTCAACAGGAGGGCAACCGCACGCGCGCTGAGCAATGGATGCGGGCGGCGGCCGATGGCGAAGATGCCAGCATCAAGAACGTAGCCATGGAGAACAGGCTGGTTCCAATGCGCGAGTTGCTCGGTGACTTGCTAGTAGAGCAAGGGAAATCCGGCGCCGCGTTCAAGGAATACGAAGCGGCGCTGCGGGAATACCCAAACCGCTTTCGCGGCCTCTATGGCGCCGCGCATGCCGCAGCCCTTTCCGGCCAACGTGACAAGGCGGCCGAATATTTCGAACGACTGCTGGTGCTCGCAAGAAATGCGGATGGCACGCGACCGGAAATCGAAGCCGCCAAAGCCTATCTCGTAGCGCATTGACGCGTAGCGCGTGTTTTAGCCAGTTGTCGCCCTGGGGGCGAGTGCCGTGACAACGAAATCCTCCGACCAATCAAAAGCCGTCGCCAACCGCGGGCACGCTGCGCACTTTTCGATGGGTGTGGAGGGGCATGCCTTCAAGAGCGTTGACCAGACCCTGCTGTATTTCGGTTGCCTGACCTTGTTCATCGCTCTGGCCACGCCGGCCGGCTATCTGGTCGACATCCAGACCTCGTACCTGCTCAAGAACCAGTTGCACGCAACGGCGACGCAGATCTCGATCTTCCGGCTCGTGACGGGCATCCCGGTGTACCTCGCGTTTGCGTTTGGTCTGGCGCGCGATCAATGGAACCCGCTGGGATTGCGCGATCGTGGCTTCTTTCTGATCTTTGCGCCGGCCACGGCGCTGGCGTTGATCGGCATGGCGTTCTCGGGGCTCTCGTACCCGGCGCTGGTGGTCTGGATGCTGCTGGCCATGCTGTCTTCCCGATTTGTCGCCGCGGCCTATCAGGGGTTGATCGCGTTGGTGGGCCAGGAGAAGCGCATGTCCGGACGGCTGAGCGCGCTGTTGAATGTGGTGAGCACGGTTCCGGTTGTTGCCGGGGCATTTGCCTCCGGCGTCATCTCTGATCATCTGGCCCCGAAAGCGGCCTTCTTGCTGGCGGCGGCGTTCACGCTATCGATTGCTGTGTTGGGTCTCTGGCGGCCCGCGTCTGTCTTTGGCGATGCCTATGAGAAGCCGCAAGCCAGGGGCACGGATTTCGTGGGCAATGTCCGGCGGCTGGTGAGGCATCGAGCGGTCTATCCGGCTGTGCTCATCTGCTTCCTGTGGAACTTTGCGCCGGGCGCGGCCACGCCGCTGCAGTTCTATCTGACCAACACGTTGCATGCGTCGGATTCGGTCTACTCGTACTACAACGGCATCTTCGCCGCCGCGTTCATCCCGACCTTTCTGCTGTATGGCTTCCTGTGCAAGAAGGTCTCGCTGAACAGGCTGCTATGGTGGGGAACGATCGTCGCTGTGCCGCAGATGATTCCGCTGGCCTTCATTCACTCGGCCGATCTCGCGCTGGTCCTGGCGGCACCGATCGGGTTGATGGGCGGTGTTGCCACGGCCGCGTATCTCGACCTTGCGATGCGGTCCTGTCCGCCGGGTTTGCAAGGCACGCTGATGATGCTGGTGGACGGTGTGTTTGCGCTATCGGCGCGTGCTGGCGATCTGCTCGGCTCGCGCATCTACAGCAGCAGCCCTACGCTCGGATTCACGTACTGCGTGATTGCGACCACCGTGGTGTACGCGCTGATTCTGCCTTTGATTCCGCTGGCGCCGAAAGGATTGGTCGCCACTAAGGATGGTGAACCCAATCCGGAGATCGAGGCTGGCCTCGCCATCGATCAATCATCCAAGAAAACACCCTGAGTAGTCAGGGCGTTCTCTGGTTTGGGTAGCTTTGCTTCAGGTGACGGTCAACGTCCCATTCATCGTCTCATGCCCCGTGCCGCAGAAGATGTCGCACAGAAAATCAAACGTGCCCGTCTTATCGGGCGTGAGCGCAAGGCGCACCGTCTGCCCCGGCACCACATCCGCCCGCAGGTTGAAATCCGGAATCGAAAAGCCCATCAGGATGTCCTGCCCGGTCAACTCGAACACCACGGGCACGCCGCGCTTGAGCGTGATCTTGTCGGGTGTGAAGGTGAACTTGCGCGCGTGCACGCGGATCACCTGCGGGCCTTCGCCATGCGCAACGCAGGCGAGTGCGGCACCGGCGGCGAGTACGGTGAACTGACGCAGCGCCAGGCGCCGCCTGGGGTTGTGCGAAGTCTGGATAGTAGGGCGCATGTCAGGTGGTCTCCGGGGTCTTGGTGGTGGCGTTGGCCTCGCTGCTGGCCTGGATGGGCTGTTCGGCCAGTGCCCAGGTGGCGGCATCCTGCTTGCCGTGCTCGGTAATGCTGCGCCAGCCCAGGCCGCGATACGGCGCGGCGGCATCCCACGGGACCGGGTTGCGCTTGGCCTGCGAGCCCGGCGCCGGTGGCGCTGGCAGCGGGAACATCAGCGAGCGCGCGGAATGGTGCGCAATGTGCCCCGTCATGTGGTGGTGTTCCTGGTGGATGTGGCCGTAGAAGACGGTCACGTTCGGGTGTGGCAAGAGCAGGTCGATCACCTGCTGACCGTCGCGCGTGGCCCAGTCCCATTGCGGGTACAGATCAAACAGCGGCCGGTGCGTGAAGACGACGACGGGCGTGTGTTCCGGCACCGAGCGGATGTCTGCTGCCAGCCAGGCAAGCTGTGCTTCGCCCACGCGTGCGGCTGGGTCCGACACATTGTCGATGGCAATGAAGTGCACGCCCTTGTGGTCGAACGCGTAATGTGTGCGGCCGAACAGTTCGATGTAGGCGGCGCCGTTGTCGAGCGAGGCATCGTGTTCGCCCGGCATGTAGTGCACCACCGGCACCTTGATCTGGGCGGCGATGTCGCGGAATTCCTGCAGGCGCTTGCGGCGCTCGTCGGGGTCGTCACTGATGTGGGTGAGGTCTCCCGTAAAAATGACAAAGTCCGGCGCGGGCGACAGCGCATTCACGGCGGCAATCGCCTTGGGCAGCGTGCCGCGTGCATCGGGGTTGGGCGTGCCCTTGAAGCCCCAGTGGGTGTCGGATAGCTGCACGAAGTAGAAGTCTTCCTGCGCGGCGCCAGCCTTGCCTGCGGCGCGCGCGGTCGCGGCCATTGCCTGCCAGCCGGGCAGGCCGGAGGCATACACCAGACCGCCGACCGCGGCCAGTTGCAGAAACTGGCGTCGTCCGGGTTGTTTGCTCATGGGGTGTCCCCTGCGTTGGGTTGCTGATTCGGTCGTTGATCCAGCGCAACGGAGAAGGATGAAGCGGGGTGGAGCGCCGGTCCTGCCTGTCATACCGGCCGGCGTGGGTGCGTATTCCACGAAACGCGCGTTTTCAACGAAATTTCTTTCGGCGGGAATAAACTGGATCGCACCCCGGTATACGAAAGTCAATCGTTATCAGGCCGCCATGTCCGACCTGTCAGACCCCACGCTCGATCTGCCCACCGACGCCCAGCGCTTTGCCCAGGCGGTGCTGCCGCATGTCGATGCGGCCTACAACCTGGCGCGCTGGCTCTCGGGCGATGCGCAGGACGCCGATGACATCGTCCAGGAAGCCTGCCTGCGCGCGTTCCGGCTGTTTGGCGGGTTTCGAGGCGGCGATGGGCGTCCGTGGCTGCTGGCGATCGTGCGCAACACCTGGTTTTCGGAATGCGCGCGCCGCAAGCAGGCACCCGCCCAGCCGTGGAATGACGAAGCCACCGCCAGTCAGGCCCAGGCTGATGACGATGGCGCCAGCTACGGTGTGGACCCAGCCGCGCTGCTCGCCCGTATCGACGACGTACGCCGGGTGCATGCCGCGCTGGCGCAATTGCCGGTGCCGTATCGCGAGGTGCTCGTGCTGCGCGAGCTGGAAGACCTGCCGTATCGCGACATTGCCGCCGTGGTCGATGCGCCCATCGGCACGGTCATGTCGCGGTTGGCGCGTGCACGGCAGCAGCTTGCGCGCCTGTTGACCGAAGACACCGCGCCGCCACGCACCAATGTCACGCCGATCCGTGCATCGGGCGGCACGGGAAACAGTACCAAGGAGGCCCGCCATGACCTGTGACGACATCCGCGCTTTGCTGGCCGCGCGCGCCGATGGCGAACTCGGTGCGGCCGATAGCCTGCGCATGGAAGCGCATCTGGGCACTTGCGCGGCGTGTACGGACATTGCGACGCGCCACGACGCTGTGGTGCGCGCGCTGCGCCAGGGGCTGCGTGCGCCCGCGCTGTACATGAAGGCGCCCGTGGGTTTGAGCGAGCGCGTGATGCACGCTGTACAGGTTGAAGCGCAGGCCAAAACCGGCGTACGGCATGAAGCGCCGGTGGCGCGTGCCCGTGCACCGCGCCGGGGCGGGTCTGCCTGGCAGCGCTTGGCCGGATGGCTCATCACGCCAACCCGGGGCCTGGGCCTGGCGGCGGGCACTCTGGCGGCCGTGGCGCTGGGTGTGGGGGTGCTGGTTGGCCGGCCCGACACGGTGGCACTGACCGCACACGACATCACCGCCAGCCACGTGCGGGCGCTGCTGGGCGCACGTGAGACCGATGTGCTGTCGTCGGATCGCCACACAGTCAAGCCGTGGTTCAACGGCCGTATCGATTACGCGCCGCCGGTCACAGACCTCGCCACGCGCGGCTTCCCGCTCATCGGCGGGCGGCTGGATTACGTCGACGGCCGCCCGGTAGCGGTGCTGGTGTACCGCTCTGCGCAGCATCCGGTCGATCTGTACGTGCGTCCCGAGGGCGGCGCCGACACCGAGCCCGCCCTGCGCACAGAACGCGGTTACCAACTGATGGTCTGGCGCAGCGCCGGCATGGGCTACTGGGCCATCACCGATGCCTCTGCAGACGTGGTGCAAGCGTTTGCGCGTGCCGTGCGCGGTGGTTGAAACCGGCGTTTCTTTTGCGCGTTTGCCCGGCGCAACGCGCGCTCATGGTGTGCGCTTTCGTCGCACCGTGCCGAATGACTGGAATGTCGCTCATCGCTGTCCGGGCAAGGACTTACCCGTATTTGCGCCCAATTGCAAAGGTTTCGGTTCCGGTGGCCGATACGTTCCTTTACCATTCAACACAGTTTTGTGAGGTGTGCTCCGCGAGCCGCTTCCATGTCTTCCCGTATCTGTTTCATAGGTTTCAACATGGTTTCTGCGACGCCCCGCATCAGCAACGCAACCCTGGCAAGCATGCTTCGCGGCGGCCGGTTCTCACTCGGCAACCGCATCGTCTTCAGCTTTGGTGTGCTGTTCGTGTTGATGGTCATCATGGCAGCGGTGTCGTATGACCGCCTGCGCGTCATTGACGAAGAAGCCCTGAGCCTGGAGCGTGACTCTGTGCCGGGGCTGTATTTGTCCACCTCGCTGCGTGCGGCCACGCGCAACAGCCACGCGACGCTTGAGCGTGCCCTGTTTGTGGATGCTGATACCGCCACCACCAATCGTGATCTGGAGCGTGCTGCGCAGATCGCACGTGATCTCGACCAGCATTCGGCCGCCTACGAGGGCACCATCTACCGCGAAGACGATCGTCAGCGTTTCCGGGCCTACCGCACGGCGGTCGACAAATACCTGGTGATGTTTAACGAGGCGATGCAGTTGGCACGTACGTCCAAGCCGGCTGCGCAGGCAGTCGTACTGCGTTCCACTGCGGCCTGGGAAGAGGCGACCGGCCTCGTTGACAAGCTCGTTGCCGATAACCGTACCGTGGCCGATGAGTCGGCGCGGCAGATCCGCACCTCCGTACAAGGTACCGAGGTGACGCTGGCCGTGGCGCTGGGCTTGGTGTTGCTGGCGGCGCTCGTGCTCGGCTACATCCTGCACAAGGCGATTACCGTGCCGATGGCGCGGCTGGTGCAGGTGCACGACAACATGCGCACTGGCAACCTGTCTGGTCGGCTGGATCTGCACCGCAGCGATGAATTCGGCACGCTGGAAGCGGGTTTCAACCGCATGGCCGAAGAGCTGGCGAGCCTGGTGTCCCAGGCGCAGAAATCTTCCTTGCAGGTGACGACCTCGGTGGCCGAGATTGCCGCCACCTCTAAAGAGCAGCAGGCCACCGCTGCTGAGACGGCCGCCACCACCACCGAGATCGGTGCGACCTCGCGCGAGATCTTCGCCACCTCGCGCGACTTGCTGCGCACGATGAACGAGGTGTCCAGCGTGGCCGAGCAGTCCGCCACGCTGGCCGGCGCCAGCCAGAGCGGCCTCACCCGCATGGAAGACACCATGCGCGGCGTGATGGAGGCGGCGGGCTCGGTCAACGCCAAGCTGGCGATCCTCAACGAGAAGGCGACCAACATCAACCAGGTGGTGTCGACCATCACCAAGGTGGCGGACCAGACCAACCTGCTGTCGCTCAATGCGGCCATCGAGGCCGAAAAGGCCGGCGAGTACGGCCGCGGCTTTGCGGTGGTTGCCACCGAAATCCGTCGCCTGGCGGACCAGACGGCCGTGGCCACCTACGACATCGAGCAGACCGTGAAAGAGATCCAGTCTGCGGTGTCGGCCGGTGTGATGGGCATGGACAAATTCTCGGAAGAAGTGCGGCGCGGCATGCGCGACGTGCAGCAGGTCGGCACGCAGCTCTCGCAGATCATTACCGAGGTGCAGACGCTGGCGCCGCGCTTCCAGATGGTGAACGAAGGCATGCAGACGCAGGCGACCGGCGCCGAGCAGATCACGCAGGCGCTGTCGCAATTGTCCGAAGCCGCACAGCAGACGGCGGAATCGCTGCGCCAGTCGTCGCAGGCGATTGATGACCTGACGCTGGTGGCCAACCAGCTTCGTACCGGCGTGTCGCGTTTCAAGATCGACGCCTGACGCCTGCCGGAGTTTTTTGCTGTAGCGAGAATCGCCATGCTTTACCTCTTGTTTGAACTCGATGGCGACCGCTATGCGCTCGATGTGGCGCAGATTGCCGAAGTGCTGCCGCTGGCCGCACCCAAGGCGATTCCGGGTGCGCCCGCATGGGTGGCCGGGGTGATCGAGCGGCATGGCACGCCGGTGCCGGTGCTTGACGTGCCGCAGCTTGCGCTTGGGCGCCCGGCGCGGCCGCTGCGCTCCACTCGCCTGGTGCTGGTGCACTACGAAGCAGACTCGCGTGGCGAAGATGCACCGCTGCTCGGCTTGATCGTCGAACACGCTACCCACACGCGCCGCATTGATGCGGCGCATTTTGCCGACAGCGGCATCGCCACGCCCAACGCGCGCTGGCTTGGGCCCGTCGCCAGCCTGGAAGATGGCCTCGTGCAGCGTGTCGATGCGCAAGCGATGCTCGATGCGCAGGCACGTGCGCTGCTGTTTCCGGCCGCCGCCGTCGGACAACCGGCCTGATCGTTATGGTGGCCGTTGACCCTCGATTTGAAGCCTGGCTCTCGCACGAGACCGGTATTGACGCGCCATCGCTCGGCACGAACACGCTGGAGCGCGTGGTGCTGGACCGCACGCGTGCCATGCTGGCCGCCCGCGGCATGCCAAGCACGGTGGATGCCGCAGCGCTCGACGCCTACTGGCTGCGCCTGAACACCTCGCCGGAAGAGCGGCAGGCGTTGATCGAAGCGCTGGTGGTGCCTGAAACCTGGTTCTTCCGAGACCGCGAAGCCTTTGTCACACTCGCCCGTCTGGCTGGTGAGAAGCTCGTGCGTGAGCCGATGCGCGTGCTGCGCATCCTGAGCGCGCCATGCTCGACCGGTGAGGAGCCCTATTCGGCCGCGATGGCGCTGCTCGATGCGGGCATCGACCCCGCGCGCTTTACCATCGACGCGATCGACATCAGTGCGCGCGCACTTGATGTGGCCAAGCGCTCGGTCTACGGGCGCAACGCTTTTCGCGGCCATCCGCTCACGTTCCGCGAGCGGCACTTCACCGAGGCGGAAGGCGGCTGGCAGTTGAATGAAACCGTGCGTGGGCTGGTGCGCTTTGCGCAGGCCAATCTTTCTGATGCGCCGGCCGATGACACGCGCTACGACTTCATCTTCTGCCGCAACGTGCTGATCTACTTCCACCGGGATGCGCAGGACCAAGCCATCCGCCGGCTCGATTCGCAGTTGGCGGACGACGGCATGATCTTCGTCGGCCCGGCGGAGACCGGCCTGATGATGCGCCATGCGATGAGTTCTGCGCGCATTCCGCTGGCGTTTGCTTTCCAGCGCACGCCTGCGGGGGAGACGAGTGCGCGGACACCACTACCGTTCCGCTTGCCGCTTCCACCCGAGAAGCCCGCTGCGGTGCCGGTGGGTTTGCCCGGCATTACGCTGCCGACCGTGCCCGTGCGCCCGGTGGCGGCGCGCGTGCCTGCCGCCAAGCCGGCTCCCGCGTTTTCGGCACGGCCCGCGACCTTGGCCGTACCGGCCATCCCTGTTCTGGACGCCCTGCTGCCCGAGCCGCCCACCTTGGCGGAAGCACGCCGACTGGCCGACGCCGGCCGCTTTGACGAGGCCGAGCACGTGGCGCTGGAGATCGCCAACCTGCGGGCGCCCGAAGCCGATACGTTCTACCTGCTCGGCCTGATTGCCGATGCACGCGGCCGCCACACCGATGCGGGCGATTTCTACCGCAAGGCGCTGTACCTGGAACCGGCGCACTACGAAGCCCTGACCCACCTGGCCGCGTTGCTGGACGTGGCCGGTGACACGGTCGGCGCACGCCAGCTCATGCTGCGCGCGGAGCGGGCCTTGGCGCGCCAGGGCAGGGCACCGTCCGCACCATCCGACACACCGGAGTACACACGAGGAACGCATGGCGCACGCCGTCCATGATCACGCGGGCGTGACCACGCTCGTTGACGACTGCTGGAACCGCATCGGCACCCGCGGCGATCAGTCCTGCCCGCAGTTGCCAACGTACACGCGCTGTCTGAACTGCCCCGTCTTTGAACAAGGTGCTGCCGCGCTGCTCGACCGTGCGCTGAGCCAGGACGATCTGGAAGCCGCCGCACGCGCCCACCGCAGCGCTGCACCGCTGCGTGCGCACGACCACGCCGATGCAGAACTGGCTGTGCTCGTCTTCCGCATTGCCGACGAATGGCTGGCGCTGCCGGCGACCGCACTGCGGCAGATCGACACGCCGCGCGCCATCCATTCGCTGCCGCATCGGCGCAATCGGGTGGTGCTGGGTCTGGTCAACATTCGCGGCGCGTTGACGGTGGCGGTGTCACTGGGCGAGCTGCTGGGCCTGGACCTCTCGGGCAGCGGCAAGCATGGGAGCCGAAATGGCTATGCGCGCCTGCTGGTGGCCGCGCACCAGGATGAGCCGGCTGTCTTCCCGGTGGATGAGGTGGAGGGTGTGCTGCGCTTTCCGGCGTCTGCCTTGCTGCCGGTGCCGTCCACCTTGACCGCCGCCGCCACGGCGCACGCACGGGGCGTGCTGGCTTGGCGCGAGACCATGATCGGCGTGCTCGATGCTGACCGCCTGTTTGATTCGATTGCCCGGAGCCTGCGATGAGCGTGGATGACGATCTGGGCCGCCAATCGCTGCTCGCGCTGTTCCACGAAGAGGCGCAAACGCAGACGCGCGTGCTGTCCACCGGCTTGTTGACGCTGGAGCGTACACCCACCGACGCCGCCGCGCTGGAAGCCTGCATGCGTGCGGCGCACTCGCTCAAGGGCGCCGCGCGCATCGTCGGCCTGCAGGATGGCGTGGACGTCGCGCACCGCATGGAGGAATGGTTCGTGGCTGCGCAGCGCGGCACACTGGTGCTGACCGCCGCGCATATCGATGTGCTGCTGCGCGGGACGGATCTGCTGCTGCGTGTTGGCCAGCCCGCCACCGCAGGGCAGGTGCCGCGCGCGGAGATCGACGCTGTGCTCGCCGCGTTCTCTGCCGCCGACGGTGTCGCCGCCGTGCCTGTTGCTACAACGTTTGCGGACCCCGAACAAGCCGCCGAAGACGCAACGCTGAAGGCCGCGATGGCCTTGCTGAATGCCGAGGTGGAGGCCCTGTCTGTGCCGGCGCCGCAAACCGAATCACAGTCCGAGCCCATGGCAGAGGTGCCGCATCGCGCCCCGATCGGCACCGCGCGCGATCCGCACCGCATGCTGCGCGTACGCGCCGACAACCTGGACCGGCTGCTGAGCCTGTCCGGTGAATCGCTGGTGGAATCCCGCTGGCTCAAGCCGTTCGGTGAGTCGATGCTGCGTGTCAAGCGCAGCCACCGCTCAGCCACGCTGGCACTCGATACGCTCTACGAAACCCTGGTCGAGCGGCTAGACCCCCATGCTGATGCCGACATGCACGCCGCGCTCAACGACGTGCGCCAGATGCTCGGCCACATGCAACAGACGCTGGGTGAGCACATCGACGATCTCGACCGCTTTGACCGCCGCAGCACCCACCTTGCGCAGCAACTCTACGACGAAGCTCTGCAATGCCGCATGCGCCCCTTTGGCGATGCCACGCACGCCTATCCGCGTGTGGTGCGTGATCTGGCGCGTTCGCTGGCCAAGCGCGTGCGCTTTGCCATCGTGGGCGAAGCCACCCAGGTCGATCGCGACATTCTCGACATGCTCGATGCCCCACTGGGTCATCTGCTGCGCAACGCCATTGACCATGGTGTAGAGCCACCGGAAGCCCGCGAGGCACAGGGCAAGTCCGCCGAGGCCAGTATCACGCTGGAGGCGCGCCACAGCGCCGGCAAGCTGCTGATTACCGTGGCCGACGACGGTGCGGGCATCGACCTGGAAGCCGTGCGCGCAGCGGTGGTGCGGCGCGGCCTGTCAGATGCTGATACCGCCAGCCGCCTGTCGGACCATGAACTGCTCGACTTCCTGCTGCTGCCGGGCTTCTCGATGCGCGAGCAGGTGACGGACTTGTCCGGCCGTGGGGTCGGGCTCGATGCTGTGCACGAGATGGTCAAGGCCGTGCGCGGTACGGTGCGCATCCAGACCGAGCCTGGCCGCGGCACGCGCTTCATGCTGCAGTTGCCGCTTACGCTGTCAGTCATCCGCAGCCTGCTGGTGGACGTGGGCGGCGAGGCGTATGCGTTTCCGCTGGCGTATGTGCGGCGCACGCTGGAGCTGGCCCGCACCGAGATCGACATGCTCGAAGGGCAGCAGCATTTCCGCTTCGACGGCCGCCCGGTGGGCCTGGTGATGGCGCACCAGTTGCTTGGCACGCAGCCGCAGGGTGAGGCGCGCGACAGCGTGCCGGTGGTCGTCATTGGCGAGGGCGCAGAAACCTATGGCATTGCTGTCGACCGTTTCCTGGGCGAGCGCATGCTGGTCGTGCAACCGCTGGATACACGGCTCGGCAAGGTGCGCGACATCGCCGCCGGGGCGCTGATGGAGAACGGCGATGCGGTGCTGATTGTCGATGTGGATGACCTGCTGCGCTCGGTCGACAAGCTTGTGCGCGGCGGCCAGTTAGAGAAAGTGCAGCGCGGGCAGGGCGTGGCCGTGCAGCAACGCAAGCATGTGCTGGTGGTGGATGATTCGCTCACGGTGCGCGAGCTGGAGCGCAAGCTGCTGGAGAAGCGCGGCTACGTCGTCACCGTGGCCGTGGACGGCATGGACGGCTGGAATGCCTTGCGTGGCGCCCAGTTCGACCTCGTCGTTACCGACATCGACATGCCGCGCATGGATGGCATCGAGCTGGTCACGCTCATCAAGCGCGATGCCGTGCTCAAGTCATTGCCGGTGATGGTCGTGTCCTACAAGGATCGGGAGGAGGATCGCCGCCGTGGGCTGGAAGCCGGTGCCGATTACTACCTCGCCAAGGGCAGTTTCCACGATGAAGCACTGCTCGACGCAGTGCGAGACCTGATTGGAGAGGCGCGGACATGAACATCGGCATCGTCAACGATATGCCGCTGGCGGTGGAAGCCATGCGCCGTACGATTGCGCGCAGGCCCGAGCACCGTGTGCTGTGGGTGGCGACCGATGGCGCGCAAGCGGTGGACTTTTGCGCCGCGCAGCCGCCCGACGTGGTGCTGATGGACCTGATCATGCCGCGCTTTGACGGTGTGGAGGCCACCCGCCGCATCATGGCATCGAGCCATCCGTGCGCGATCCTGGTGGTCACCAGCAGCGTGGGCGCCAACGCGTGGCGCGTGTACGAGGCGATGGGCGCGGGGGCGCTCGATGCTGTCGATACACCCACGCTGACCAGTGGCACCGATGCCGAAGGCAACCACCCGCTGCTGACCAAGATCGACCAGATCGGCCGCCTGCTGGAAAAGCCCACCATGCCCAAGCCACACGCCATTGCACCCGTGCGTGGCGGAGCAGCGCCACTGGTGGCGATCGGTGCATCTGCGGGCGGCCCGACCGCGCTGGCGGCTGTGCTGGGCAAGCTGCCGGCGGAGTTTCCGGCCAGCATTGCCGTGGTTCAGCATGTGGACCAGGCATTTGCCGCGGGCATGGCCGAATGGCTGGATGGCCAGACCGCGTTGAACGTGCGGGTGGCCGTAGAGGGGGATCGCCCGCGCGCTGGCGAGGTGCTGCTGGCCGCCACCAACGACCACATGCACGCGCTGCGGGGCGGCACCTTCGGCTACACACGCGAGCCTGCCAGCACGCCGTACCGGCCGTCGGTGGATGTGTTCTTTCACAGCCTGGTCGAACACTGGCAAGGCATAGCCATTGGCGTGTTGCTCACGGGCATGGGGCGCGATGGCGCCATCGGCCTGAAGGCCATGCGTGCCAAGGGCTATCACACCATCGCACAGGACGAGGCGACCAGCGCGGTGTACGGCATGCCCAAGGCAGCGGCGGCGCTGGACGCAGCGCGCGCCATCCTGCCGCTCGGCCGCATTGCCGATGAACTCATGGTGCTTGTGCGCAAATGAAAGCGGCACGGGCCATGATCGACAACACATAACCAAAAACCGGGGAGCATCACATGACCAACCAACCTCACGACAGTCCACGCGGCCCTGAGGGGCCAAGCGGCCCGGATGGCTCGGACGACAAGCCCATCCCGGCAGCGGAAGCCGCACTGGAAGCGGCGCGCACCCTGCTGCGTACGCCGGCCGCTGCCGACGTACCGGTGATGGTGCTGCTGGTGGATGACCAGGCCATTGTGGCCGAGGCCGTCCGCCAGGCGCTGGCCGGCGAGGACGGCATCGACTTCCACTACTGCGCCCGCTCGGATGAGGCGATGATCGCCGCCATCCAGACGCGGCCTACTGTCATCCTGCAAGACCTGGTGATGCCGGGCACCGATGGCCTGACGCTGGTACGTGACTACCGCGCCAACCCGGTGCTGCGCGATGTGCCCATCATCGTGCTGTCTACCAAGGAAGAACCGGTCATCAAGAGCGCTGCGTTTGCTGCGGGCGCGAATGACTACCTTGTCAAACTGCCGGACCGCATCGAGCTGCTTGCGCGTATCCGTTACCACTCGCGCTCGTACGTCAACCTGCTGCAGCGCGATGAGGCGTACCGCGCGCTGCGCCAGTCGCAGCAGCAGTTGCTGGAAGCCAACCTGGAACTGCGCCGCCTGACCAACTCCGACGGTCTGACGGGCTTGGCCAACCGCCGCTACCTTGACGAATACCTGAGCGCGGAATGGCGGCGCGGTGCACGCGAAGGGACGACGCTGTCGTTCCTGATGATCGACGTCGACAACTTCAAGCTCTACAACGACACCTATGGCCACGTGGCGGGTGATGAAGTGCTCAAGCGCATCGGCAGCACGGTGGAAGCGTGTCTGGGCCGCCCCGGTGATCTGGCCGCGCGCTTTGGCGGCGAGGAGTTTGCCGTGGTGCTGCCGGGCACCAGCGCCGAGGGGCTGCGGGTCCTGGCTGAAAAAATCCGCAGCGCAATCGAGACGCTGCAGGTGCCGCATGTCCATTCGTCCACGGGCGCGTACGTGACCGTGAGCGTGGGCGGCGCGATGGTCAGCCCGGAGCACGACGTGCCGATCACCACGCTGATCGAAGCCGCTGACCTGGCGCTGTATCAGGCCAAGCATGACGGCAAGAACCGCGCGGTGGTGGGTGCCAGTGTGGGCGCTGGCCGCGGCGTCTAGGTTTCGGCGAGCTGCCGCTCGACCACAAAGGCTTCGAAGGCTGCTGGCGGCACCGGTGGGCAGAAGAGGTGGCCCTGCCCGTAGTCGCATCCGGCGGCAACCAGGATGGCCCGCTGCTCCTCGGTCTCGATGCCCTCGGCAATGACCTTGATGCGCAGCGCATGCGCCATGCTCACGATGGCGCTGCACAGTGCGATGTCTTTTGGATTGTCCGCCAGGCTGCGCACGAATGACTGGTCGATCTTGATGCAGTCGATATCGAAGCGCTTGAGGTAGGACAGCGACGAGTACCCGGTGCCGAAGTCGTCGAGCGCAATGTCGATGCCGGCGCGATGGAAGTCATTGAGGTGCTCGACCACATCGGCGTTGTCGGCCATCAATGAGCCCTCCGTGATCTCGACAACCAGGCTGTGCGGTGGAATGCCTCTGCGCATCACCACCTTGGGCCAGGACGTATCTCCTGTGGCGTTGGCACGAAACTCCACCGGCGATTTGTTGACGGAGACCTGCAGCGTGTCATCCAGCGTGGCGTGCCAGTGCATGAGTTGGTCCAGCGCTTCGTTCAGCACCCATTTGCCGATCTCGACAATCAGGCCGGAGTCTTCTGCCACCGGAATGAAATCCGCCGGATCGATCTCGCCGCGCGCGGGGTGTGTCCAGCGGATCAGCGCCTCCGCCTTGCGTACCTTGCCGGTATGCATATCGACGATGGGCTGATAGTGCACCGCGAGCTGGTTCTGCTGTAGCGCCACGCGCAGGTCGCTCGTGATGCGCAATCGTTCCTGTTCTGCGCGCTGCAACGCCGGGGTGAAAACGGCCCATTGATTGCGCCCCGCGCTCTTGGCCGCGAACATCGCTTGATCGGCCCGCACCAGCAACGATTCCGCGCTGTCCGCATCGCGCGGATAGAGCGCCAGCCCAATGCTGGCCGACACTTCCACGCTTTCCTGACCAAGCTGCAGCGGAGTCGCTATCCGTGCCAGCAGACTGCGGATGATGGGCGCGGCAGCACCCGCGTCGGACAGGTCCGGCAGGATGATGGTGAACTCGTCACCGCCCAGCCGCGCGACCGTATCGGTGCCGCGCACGATGGCGGAGATGCGGCGTGCGATCTCCTTGAGCAGGATGTCGCCCTGGTCGTGGCCGAGCGTGTCATTCACCTCCTTGAAGCGGTCCAGATCGATGAACAGCAGCGCGACTTGCGTGTGCGCCTGACGGGCTCGCGCAATCTCCTGGCGCAGGCGTTCATAGAACAGGTGCCGGTTGGGCAGATCGGTGAGCGTGTCGAAGTTGGCCTGCCGCCAGATGACCTCTTCCGCACGCTTCTTCTCGGTCATGTCGTGGATGAGCGCAACGCGGCGCGGTTCACCCAGCGCGCTGCCGGCAAACGTGTCGATGGTCAGCAAGGCGGGGAATTCGCTGCCATCCTTGCGGCGGATTAGGTATTCGCCACTCCACGTGCCCTTGTCGGCAACGGCCGTCCGCATGGCGTCGACCACGGCGCGCTCATTGCATTCAGAGCGGATGGCGTCGCTGGGCTGGCCCTTGAATTCTTGCGCGCCGTAGCCAGTGGTGATGGTAAAGGCCGGGTTGACGTCCACCACCTCGCCGTCGAGCGTCGTCACCATCATCGCTTCGCTGCTCGACGCATAGACGAGCGAGGCCATGCGCATCTCTTCCAGGTGTCGCTTGCGTTCCGCCATCTGCCGGCGCAGTGTGAGATACAGCAGCGCAATCAGCAATGTGGAGGCGATGCCCCCCACCACGGCGGTGTGCCGGTACGTCTCGAACGGCTCCAGCACCGATGCCACCGACTCGCCAACCAGAAAGTAGAGCCCGATCTCGGGCACGTGGTGATAACCGATGATGCGCTCGACGCCGTCGGTGCCAGAGACCACGCGGTAGCTACCCGTTTCCGGCGCGCCCGGTTCGTTGAACTGGCGCTTGCGCGGTGGTTTCTCCATGCCGACGGCGGGGTCGGGCACGCGGGCGATGATCAGGCCCGAATCCTTGATGATGGTGGCCACGCCGTTCTTGCCCACGGTGAGCGTGTTCGCAAAGCCGGCAAACTGCTCCGGGCTGACCGACACCACCACCACGCCCGCAAAGCGCCCAGCCTTGAGGATGGGGCGCGTGAACTGGATCGACCATTTTTTCGAGACCTTGCCCTGGACCGGGTCGCTGATGAACAGGGCATCGTGCCCGCCCGCTTCCTTGTGCACGCGAAAGTGCTCGCGCTGGCTGAGGTCAACGCGCTCAGTAACGGGGCCGATGCTGGAGTAGAGCAGCATCCCGTTCTCATCGATGACGGACACCTGGAAGGTCAGGTCGCGCACGACTTCCTGCCGTTCGCGGATGACCTGTTCGAATACCTCGCGTCCGGCCAGCCAGCTGGCGCGCAGGTCGAGCAGGAACTCCGACACGCGCCGCGTACTGCCCAGCGAGTACTCGCCAAAGGCCTGCGCTTCAACCTCGGTACGTGCTTCGGCGTCGCGGATCAGCCGGTCGTGCTCTTTCGTGAGCTGGTGGAGGGTGAACCACCAGATGAAGACCAGGCACGCCACTGCGCCAACGTTGAGCGGCGACAGCAGCCCGCGCAGCCTAAGTGTTCCCCTTGGCAGCCATCGCCGCTCTGACGTTGTGCCATCTGAAGCCTTCGATTGCGCCGCGGCCATCCCCACTCCAGGGTGTGCTCATCCATGTGTCTCCGGGGCCAGTCGTCTCTGGGGACGCCTTTCCTGTGGCCCGGGGTCTCGGCAACTCCATGCACCTCACTCTATATCGGAGCAGATCACATGTGTCTTAAGCCAAACGGCGGGGGGGGGGGAGGCTGAAAAAGCGCAATC
Organism: Ralstonia sp. ASV6; assembly: GCF_016429285.1. Lineage (GTDB taxonomy): Bacteria > Pseudomonadota > Gammaproteobacteria > Burkholderiales > Burkholderiaceae > Ralstonia > Ralstonia flaminis. Next base: position 11,514 of record NZ_JAELUI010000072.1, on the reverse strand, counting down.
GTTTGCCTGTGCATACCCGCCTTGCTGGCTGGTGTGTGGGCACAACGTTCTGCGTTGACCGGTTCAGCGCATGTTGTCGAGCATGCCGCGCGCTCGCACGCGGGGGAGGTCGGTGGCGAGTGCGGTGTCTACCCTGTCTGAGGTACGGGGGGCCGTGCATCTGCGGATCACCGCCCAGTACGATGGGGCGATGCAGCGGGCGTGTACGTAATAGCCGCGCTGTGTCAGCAGCCGGTGCAGGGCGGGCAGCCGGTAGGACGGCACGCTCGCGGCCAGGTGGTGTTCAACGTGAAAGTTCACCCGGTTCGGCCCGATGAGCAGCCGACCGAGCGGCCCGGCCAGCGTGGTGCCGGTGTTCTCGCGCGGGTCGCGTGAGAGGTGGTCTGGCACGCCGCCGTGCTCGCTCATCACCCGCACGCGCACCAGCAGCGGAAACACGAACACCATGCCGATCCACCAGCAGGCATAGACCTGCGGCACACCCAGCGCCCACAGCGTGCCGAACAGCACGCCATGCGCCACGAGGAAAGGCGCGGTGGTCTTCCAGTGGAAGGTCTGCACCTGATAGACGAGGTTCTTCACACCGTTGATGCCCGACACGTCCCGCAGGAGTTTGCGCGCGAGGCTTGCCCGCTTGGCCGGGTAGCCGTGCACGAAGGCAAGGTCGGGGTCTTTGGCGGTGCCTGCGGTGCGATGGTGTTCCAGATGGCCCTTGCGATACGCCTGGTACGGCACGTTGGGCAGACCGCCGAACAGCCACGTCCCCGCCCATTCGTTCATGCGCCGCGAGCGAAAGAACGCCAGATGTGCCGTGTCATGCGTGAGGATGCCCAGCCCCAGCGCGCGCCCCGCCAGCACGATGGACGCCACACCCCATGCAGCCGGATGCGGCCACACGGCGGGTAGCGCAAATGCTGCGGCAATCAATGCAAAGTTGACCGCCGTCACCCACCATGCGCGCCAGTCTGATGGGGTGGTCAGTGCCTTCAGCTCGGCCTTGTCGATTACGTGCAGGACGGACATCGCGCGGCTCCCGTTGTGGTCGATCAGCGTTCGTAGAACGCAGCCTGCTGCGTTGCCATGTCCCGCAACAGCGCGGGTGGTGTGAAGCGGCGGCCATGTTCGGCGGCCAACCGGTCGCACAGCGCAACGAAGGCGCCCACGCCCACGCGGTGGATGTGCGATACCGGCCCGCCCCGGAATGCCGGGAAGCCCCAGCCGAGCAGTGCACCCACATCAGCATCGCGCGCGTTGGTTACGACGCCTTCGTCCAGGCAGCGCGCGGTTTCCACGGCTTGCACAGCGATCATACGGTCGATGAGCGTCTGCACATCAGGCTGCGTAGCGGCCTTTGGGTACGCCGTCGCCAGCCCCGGCCACAGCGCCTTCTTGCCGCCTTCGGGATAGTCGTAGAAGCCCTGGCCCGCCTTGCGGCCGATGCGGCCCAGCGCCACCATGCGCTCGGCCACGGCTTCGCCGGGGCGCTCAATGTACGCGACGCCCAGGTCCGCGCGGGTCTGCTGATTGACCTTGTGGATCAGCTCGCTCGACACTTCGTCGATGAGCGCGAGCGGCCCGACCGGCATGCCGGCCTGCAGCCCGGCGTTTTCGATCAGCGCGGGGGCCACGCCCTCAGCCAGCATGGCTAGCCCCTCCAGCACGTAAGTCGAGAACACTCGACTTGTATAGAAGCCACGGCTGTCGTTGACGACGATGGGCGTCATGCCGATGGTGCGCACGTAGTCGAGCGCCTGCGCCAGTGTGGCCTGCGTGGTCTGTCGCGCGACGATGACTTCCACCAGCGGCATCTTGTCGACCGGCGAGAAGAAGTGCAGGCCGATGAAGTTGCCTGGCCGGCTGCTGGCTTCTGCCAGCCCCGTAATCGGCAGCGTAGATGTGTTGGACGCAAAAATGGCATCCGGTGACAGCACGGCCTCGGCCTGGCGCGTGACATCGGCCTTGACGTCGCGCTGCTCGAACACGGCTTCGATGACGAGTTCGGCGCCGTCCAGGTCGGCATAGCGCGTAGTTGGCTTGATGCGCGCGAGCAGTGCCTCAGCCTGTTCGGCGTGCAGACGGCCGCGCTGTACCTGTTTCTCGACCAGCTTGCGCGAGTAGTCCTTGCCGCGTTCGGCGGCTTCCTGCGTGCTGTCGAGCAGCACGACCGGCAGACCCGCCTTGGCCGTGACGTACGCAATGCCGGCACCCATCATGCCAGCGCCCAGCACGCCCACCTTCGCGTAGCGGCGCACCGGCACATCGGCGGGGCGTGCGGCCAGTTTGTTGGCAGCGTTCAGGCTGAAGAAAAGGGTACGGATCATCGCGCGGGCCTCGGGCGACAGCACGGCCTGCACGAAGTGGCGTGCCTCGGTCTTCAGGCCAGTATCCAGATCGGTGATGAGCCCTTCGTACACGCACGACAGGATGCTGGCCGCCGCCGGATAGTTGCCGTAGGTCTTCTGCCGCAGCATGGCGTTGGCCGCCGTAAAGATCTGCTGCACGGCGGGGCTGGAAATGCCGCCACCGGGCACCTTGTAGCCTTTGATGTCCCACGGTTGCTGCGTATGGGTCTGACCTTCGCCAAGCAGCCACGCGCGTGCGGCGCCGGCTTCCTCACCGGCATTGACCACCGCATCGATGATGCCGAGCTTGAGCGCATCAGCAGCCTTGATGCGTTTGCCTTCAAGCAGCATCGGTAGCGCTTTCTGCACGCCAATCAGGCGCGGCAAGCGTTGCGTACCACCGCCTCCTGGTAGCAGACCCAGCGTGACTTCCGGCAGACCGAAGCGTGCGCGCGCGTTATCTGCGGCCACGCGGTAGTGGCAGGCGAGTGCAATCTCCAGCCCACCGCCCAGCGTAGAGCCAGGCAGCGCCGCCGCCACGGGTTTGCCGCAGGTTTCCAGCTTGCGCAGCGCGCGGTGCAGTTCGCACGTGCGATCGAACAGGGTGGCTGCGTCGTCGCTGGCCTGCAGCCATTCGAGATCGCCGCCGGCAATGAAGTCCGGCTTGGCGGAGGTGATGAGGATGCCCTTGACGTTGGCATCCGTAATCACCTGGTCGATAGCGGCGAAGAAGGCGGCGCAGGTCTCGCCGTTGAGTACGTTCTGTGTGCGGCCCGGCTGATTCCACGAGAGCGTGGCGATGCCGTCGGCGTCGATGGTGATGTCGATCATGTCGGCTCCCGTTCAGATGCGTTCGATGATGGTGGCGGTGCCCATGCCCGCACCCACGCACAGCGTGGCCAGGCCCGTGCTGGCGCCGCGGCGTTCCAGCTCGTCGAGCAGCGTGCCGAGGATCATGGCGCCCGTGGCGCCCAGCGGATGGCCCATCGCGATGGCGCCGCCGTTGACGTTGATGCGCTCGTGCGGCACGGCCATGACCTCCATGAAGCGCAGCACCACGGAGGCGAACGCTTCGTTCAGTTCATACAGGTCGATGTCCGACGCAGACATGCCTGCGCGCTTGAGCGCTTTCTCGGCGGCGTAGGAGGGGCCCGTCAGCATGATCGACGGCTCGGAGCCGATGCTGGCAAAGCTGCGGATGCGTGCGCGCGGCTTGAGGCCCGCACGCTGGCCGGCTTCGCGGCTGCCGATCAACACGGCTGCCGCGCCATCGACGATGCCCGAACTGTTGCCGGCGTGGTGCACGTGATTAATGCGTTCCAGCTCCGGATAGCGCTGGCGGATCACAGCATCGAAGCCGTATTGCTCGCCGAGTTCGGCAAATGACGGTTTGAGTTGCGCGAGTGTGTCCACGGTGGTCTGCGGGCGAATCATCTCGTCGCGTTCGAGGATGGTCAGGCCGTTCTGGTCGCGCACCGGCACGATGGCGCCGGTGAACCGGCCTGCCGTGGCAGCAGCGTGCGCGCGACGGTGGCTCTCGGCGGCGTAGGCATCGACATCGCGGCGGCTGTAGCCAGACTGGGTGGCGATGGTGTCGGCCGACACGCCCTGCGGCACGAAGTACAGCGGGATGGCCGCTGCCGGGTCGACCGGCCATGCACCGCCGCTCGCGCCCATCGGCACGCGCGACATGCTCTCCACACCGCCGCCGATGGCGAAGTCGCTCTGCCCGGCCATCACCTGTGCGGCGGCCATGTTGCAGGCCTCCAGGCCGGAAGCGCAGAAGCGGTTGATCTGCACGCCGGCCGTCGTCTCGGCATAACCGGCGGCGAGCACCGCCACGCGGCCGATGCAGGCGCCTTGTTCGCCCACGGGTTCCACACAGCCAAGCACCACGTCGTCCACCAGCGAGGTGTCGAGCTGATTGCGGTCACGGATGGCGCGCAGCGCGGTCGCGGCCAGGCGCAGCGGCGTCACGCCATGCAGGCTGCCATCCTTTTTCCCCTTGCCGCGTGGCGTGCGTACGGCGTCGTAGATATAGGCTTCCATTGCGTTCGATCCTTGGTGTCGTAGTCGTCAAAGGGTGCGGGCGATCAGCTCTTTCATGATCTCGTTGGTGCCGCCGTAGATCTGCTGCACGCGCGAATCGGCCCACGCACGTGCGATGGGGTATTCCCACATGTAGCCGTAACCACCGTGCAGCTGCACGCAGCGGTCCATCACCTTGAACTGCAGGTCGGTGGTCCAGTACTTGGCCATCGATGCGGTGGCGGCATCGAGCTTGCCGGCCAGCTTCAACGCAATGCATTGGTCCACAAACACGCGGCCGATCTGCACCTCGGTCTTCAGCTCGGCCAGCGCGTGGCGTGCGGTCTGGAAATCGAGGATGGATTTGCCGAAGGCCTGGCGCTCGCGCACGTAGCGCAGCGTCCAGTCGAGTGCGCCCTCTGCGGACGCGATCGCGCCGATGGCGATCTGCAGGCGCTCCCACGGCAGCTCCTGCATCAGGTACGCAAAGCCGCGATGTTCCTCGCCCAGCAGGTTGGCGGCGGGCACGCGCACGTTGTCGAAGAACAGCTCGGCGGTGTCCTGCGCCTTCATGCCGACCTTCTTCAGGCGCTTGCCCTTGCTGAAGCCGGCCATGGACGTATCCACCACGAACAGGCTCGTACCCTTGGCGCCGCCTTCGGGCGTGGTGCGCGCCACGACGATCACCATGTCGGCATGCCAGCCGTTGGTGATGAAGATCTTCGAGCCGTTGAGCACGTAGTGATCACCATCGCTGCTGCGTGTCGCGGTGGTGCGCACGCCCTGCAAGTCGGAACCGGCGCCAGGCTCGGTCATGGCAATCGCGCCGATCATCTCCGCACTCGCCAGCTTGGGCAGATAGTGCTGCTTGAGCGACTCGCTGCCGTAGTGCAGCACGTAGGGTGCGACGATTTCCGAGTGCAAGCCAAAGCCCAGGCCCGTGGCGCCTGCGCGGGCGATCTCCTCCATCAGCACCGTGCTGTAGCGGATGTCGGCCCCGGCGCCGCCGTAGGCCTCGGGCATGCTGGCGCAGTGGTAGCCGGCGGCAGCGGCCTGTTCCCAGATGGCGCGATCGACGTAGCCTTGCTCTTCCCAGCGCTCGTGGTGGGGCAGGACTTCTGCCTCGATGAAGCGGCGGACGGATTCGCGAAAGGTGTCGTGTTCGGCATCGAACAGCGTGCGGGCAATCATGACGGCTCCGGAGGTGGGGCAGATGGTTGCCGTATTTCAGCAAGACCCGCACAATTTCGGTTGATCTGGATAGCCACGTTATTGATATGAAGCGCCAGCCGAAAACCACCTCCAAACGCCTCCGGCGACTGGAGCGCCCAGAGCGCGCCCGCATCGCCATCCTGTTGCCGCCGCGCCTGTTCGCGGGCTATGTGTTTCTCACGCAGGAGATGCTGCTGGTGGCCGGCACTATGCAGGCGCGCAGCGTGGACGTGAAGGGCAGTCGCCTGTTCGAGATCGATCTGCTGTCGGCCGATGGACAACCGGCCATCAGCTTTGCCGACATGGCGGTGCCGGCGAGTGGCGCGTTGCGCACGGCCGGCCTGCACGACGTAGTGATCGTGCCTGGCCAGTTCGCGCCCGGACCGACGTTGGAGGGTGAGGAGCCGTTGTTTGCCGATTGGCTGCGCGCGCAGTACGACGCCGGCGCGCTGGTGGTGGGCCTGAACGCTGCGCCGTTGTTCGCCAAGGCAGGCTTGCTCGACGGGCGCCGCGCGACGGGGCTGGCGAGCGAGCGCACGTGGTTCGCGCGCTACTTTCCAGAGGTGCATTACACGCCGGACAAGCCGCTGGTAGTGGATGGCCGCCTTATCACGGTGAGCGGTATCAACCCGGCTGTGGATGCCTGTGCCTATGTGATCGACCACTGCCGAGGCGCGGGTGCATCGCGGCGCATGCTGCGCACGGCGCTCACACAGTCGCTGCCGTCATACGAGCACATGGCCGTGTGGACGGCGCAGTTCAAGCGCCATGGCGATGCGGCCGTGCTGGCTATTCAAGAGATTGTGGAGCGGGAGTTGGCAGCACCACCCCCACTGGCGGAACTGGCCGCCCAGGCGGCGATGAGTGAGCGGACGCTGACACGCCGTTTTGCCGCCGCCACCGGCAGCAACCTGCGGCGCTACGTGGCGGCGTTAAGGCTGGAGTTGGTGGCGTTCCTGTTGCGCACCGGCAGGCAACCGCTGGAACACATTGCGGATGAATGCGGCTTTGGCAGCGTCAGTGCGCTAAGCCGTGCGTTTGCAGTGGGCTACGGCAGTAGCCCACTGCGTTACCGGGCGCAGCAGCGAGGCGGCCCGGCGTAGACGCACGCTTGCACCCTTCACGGACGCAGCAGATCGAAGCCGGCCAGCAATACGATGCCCGCCAGTGCCGTAAGCGGCAGCGAGTGTTGGCCGAAATACAGCAATGCGGCGGCCAGCCAACTGGCCGCAAAAAAAGCACTCATGCGGTTCATGATCACACCGATTGTTCTGTGAGCAGAGGGGCGCAGCCAGCACATTGCGCCTATCACGCGTGCTGGAAGCGGTACTCCTGCGTTTTGCCGCGATAGTCATAAACCGCAGCGCGGACGTCCTGTACATAGATATAGGACGCCTCGTGCAGATTGCCGAGCCGTGCTGCAAAAGCCTCGCGCCTCGGCGATGTACTGCGCCTTCTCCGCTTTGGTGCTGGTTTCGTCCGTCACCTTGATGTCGAATCAGAAATAAACCGTTGCACTGGCCCGGATGGTCCGTGGCGCCCCTTGCGCGAGGATGAACCCCCAGCTCGGCAGCCAGTATTTCTCGTTGGTCAGGTTGTCGATGTTGAAGCGGAGCGTGACGGGCTTGCCGCCCACTTTGGTGCTGTAGCGCGCACCCACATCAAACGTGTGGTACCCCGGCACGATATTGCTGTTGTTGGCCTCCAGCGCCGCGTTGCCGATGTACTGGCCACCGGCCGACAGCACCAGCCCGGGCATGGTCGGCACCGCGTATTCCACATACGCCGTCGCCTTGTACCGCGGCGATCCGTAGGCGCGCTTGCCAAGCACGGACGCATCGGACTCAGTGTTCTCGGAGTTCATGAGCAGCAGCCCGCCAAGCACTGTCCAGTCCCGCGCGATCTTGCCGCGTGCGCTCAGCTCCAGGCCGCGGTAGCGCGTCATGCCGTCTTGCGTGTACACGTTGTCCGGGCGCAGATAGGCAAGGCCGCGCTGCACTTGGAACAGCGCCGCACCCAAGGTCCAGTCATGCACCTCCGCCTTGGCACCCACCTCAACCTGCTTGCTCTTGAGGGGGCCGAACACGGTGCCTGTGTTGAGCGCCGTGATGGGTGCGCTGGCGCCGGCTTCGAGCGATTCGACATAGCTCGCATACAGCGTCACCGGCTGCATGGGTTTGAACATCAGCGCCAGCGTGGGCGTGATCGGCTCGCGGTCGTACTTGGCAGATACGTCGCCGTTCGGGGCGTAGCCGGTCTGGTTGAAGCGCGTGTAGCGCAGGCCGCCCAACACCGACCACTGTTCGTTGAACTTGACCGTATCGCTGGCGAAGACCGAGGTCTGATCGATCTTCGATGTGCGGTACATGCCCTCCGATGACGGCACCTGCATCAACTGCGCACCGGACGACACAAACGCCGACGGGTTGTACAAGTTGCCCGTGCCGAGGAAGGTGGAGGCGAAGCCGGTGTTGGCTTGCGTCAGGCTTTGCCACGATGTGCCGAACACCAGTTCATGCTCGATTGCACCCGTGCGTACGCGGCCGTTGGCCATCACCTGTGCTTGGCTGTATGCATAGCGCTGGTACGAGCTGTATTGCAGCTCGCTGAAGGTGCCGGCGTTATCGGTCAGTTGGATGGCGCTGTCGGCGTTGCCGCGGTTCTGCTGCGTGTAGCGGTATGACGCGCGCACGTTCCAGTCGGGCGCGGCTGCCCAGTTCAGCTCGGTGCCAACGGTCTTGATCTCGGTCTCGTAGTACGAGCCGCGCGAGGCCACGCGCTGGCTTCCGTCGATGGCGCGCGGCGTGCGCACGAGCTCGCTTACCGGCACGCCAAAGTCCTGTCCCGGGATGATGCCGTAATACGCGCCCTGCACGTTGCGCTGCATGTACAGGCCATCGAACGACCATTGCAGATCGGGCGTGATGCGCGCATCGAGCGCGAGTGATGCGGAATCGCGCTTGATATGACCGCCGTCGACAAAGGTATCGCCTTCTTCATGCACTACGCCAAGCCGTGCGCCCAGTGCCTTGGTGGGGCCGAAGCGCCCGCCCAGGTCGATCGACTCCTTGAGCGTGCCGCCGCTGGTATAGCCGAACGTGGCGCTGCCACCAAAGGTGTTGGTCGGGCGCTTGGTGACGAAGTTGGCAATGCCGCCTGGTGTGCCGAAGCCGTACATGAAACCCGACAGGCCCTTGAGCAGCTCCACGCGCTCGAAGTGCTCCAGCGGTACATCGCTGCCCCAGTTGGGCACAGCCATGCCGTCGATCTTGTAGCCCTCCAGCAAGTCGAGCTGCAGACCGCGGATGGTGATGTTCGATGCCTCGCCAATGTAGCCGTCGTTGTTGGCGGTCACGGACGGATCGCCCTTGAACACCTCGCCAATCGTCTGCGCCTGGCGGTTCTGAATCAGCTCCTGCGTAACGACGTTGATGGAGAACGGCGTGTCGAGCAGAGGCTTGTCACCCAGGGCACCGGTGCTGGCTTGCTTGGCACCGTACGCAGCCGCGTTGCCGGCGGAGACCTGTGTAGCGGGCAGGTCGACTTGGGCCGAGGTCTCCTGGGCCCAGGCGGGTGCACCCGCGCCCATGGCCGCGAGCATCCACGCGAGTTGCCGCGCCAGTGGCGTGACGCGTGGGCGTGCCGCCCGCGTGCGGCAGCGAAAGGTGGATCGACGTGAAATGGCGGCTGGCATGTGGTGCTCCCCTGAACAGCGATGTCATTGAAAAAGGCGTGCACGTGCCCACGCATGCCGTTGAACGGCAGGCGCGGGAACGTGCGGGTGGTTTTGTTTTTTTGAGGTGAGCCTGGCGTTAGGGCTCTTTGGCCACGCTCGGATGCAGGCCGTTGCCGGCGCGTGCGGCAGGCGTGTTTCTGGCGTCTACCTTGCGTGCCGGCATCGCCCAGACAGAATCAGGCGTACCCTGGCGCGCCCGGCGCAGCGTGGCACGTGCAAGGGCGACAAAGCCGCATGCAAGCACCAGCGCGCCCAGGTCAAAGCCAGCTACGTTCCACTCGCCGCGCGCGATCGTGCGCAGCAGGTGGTCGCCCGTCACGGCGGCATTGGTGATGGGCACCAGCACCGCCGCAATGGCTGCGGCGCTCAGCAGTTCCACCGCACCGCGCGCGGGTGGTCGTGCCAGCGCCCACGCAATCGCCGCAACGAACACGGTGTAGTACGTCACGCCCGTTGAGCGCTCCGGCCACAGCAGCGCCGCCGGGAACATCGCCATCACACCCACGCAGCAGCCAATGCATACGCCCACCGTGGCACGCGCCAGCAGCTGGTGCACGCGTGGCTGGTCGATGTTGCGCTGCTTGCGGCGCGATTCGATCCACAGCAGGTTGCCCGAATAAAAGACGAATGCGCCGGCAATGCCCATCACCAGGTACGCCAGGCGCAGGACGATGTCGCCATAGGTGCCGAAGTGCAGGCCATAGACGAGGCTGAAGATGCCGTGGTTGGTGTCGCGTGCATCGGGCGTTTGATTGCCGACGAGCTTGCCGCTGTTGGGCTGGCCGGCGGCGGCATGGATGGCGACAGAGCCGTAGTCACCCACCGCACGTGTGCTGCTGCCGCGTACTTCCGCCACGGCGTTGGCATCGCCGATGTGCTGGTAGTGGATCGACTTGACGGTGAAGCTGGTTCCGGCCGTTTCACGTGCGCGGGCGAGCAGTGCTTCCGCCGGCAGCATTGATGCCGAGTGGTTGGCGGCGACCACCGTGCCAGCCGCAGTGGTGACCCGCGGCACGGCATCAAACAGCTTGCCGTTGAGCGCCACGCTGTTGAATACCGTCATCAGCACCACGCTCAGGCACAGCACCGGCGCGGTCATCGCAAAGATCAGGTGGAACGGCAGGCTGAACAGGCCGAGCACGTTGTGCACGTCCATCCAGAAACGCTTGAGGTTGCGCCCGGGGCGCACGGCCAGCAGGTCTTTCTTCAGGCGCGGCAGGTGCAGCAGTACCCCTGAGATGAGCGCCACGCCGTACAGCACCGAGATCACCCCCATGAAGTACATGCCCATGTCTTCCAGCCCCAGCGAGTAGTGCAGCCGGTTCAGGAAGTTGGCCAGTTCCCCCTTGGAGGGTTCGAGCGACAGGTCTTTCGGTGTGGTCTTGCCGGCGGCGAGCTTGCTGCCGGTGGTCGTCAGCCAATCGCCCTTGCTGTTCTGCCAATAGGCCGAGAAGTCGGGCTCGCCCTCATTGGGGAGGATGACGTACGCGCTGGCGGCCGCAGCCGGGTGCGTGCGCACCAGTGTGTTCACGAAGTGGTCGACATCCGCCGGTGTTGTGGCAATGGCAGCGTGTTCGGCACGCAATGGGTTTTGCCACGCATGCAGCTCTTCATGAAAGACCGTGAGCGCGCCGGCAAAGAAGGCGATGAACAGTGCCCAGCCGGCCATCAGGCCGACCCAGGTATGCAGCGTCTGATACAGACGAAGGGTGGCGGATTTCATGGTCAGGTATGCAGCAGGCGCGGCAGCCACAGCACGCCAAAGGACAGGAGATTGGCGGTGCCGAACGCAGCCCATGCGCGGGCGCTGGTCGAAAACAGCACGCTCACGCTGATCAACACCGCCCACAGCGGTAGGCAGACGAGCAGCGCGCCGATGAGGCCGCTTTCCCAGCCGCCGGGTAGCCACAGGATCGCCAGCGTGCACAGTGCAATCGACAGGGGCAGGCCGAGTACCGTGCCCGCCAGCCATTTGGTGCCCATGCCGTTCATGGCCGTGCCTCCGCAGCATGGCGGCGTTGCTGCACCCACGCGCCCGCCAGCGGCCACAGCGAGAGTCCGCCCGCCACCACCAGCACCACGCCGATGGCCGCACCGGCCCAGCCGAGCACGTCGTTCCACAGCACCACGGCAATCGCTGCCATCGCCAGCGCGGCGCCGCAGAGCACACGGCCGCGCGCAAGCGAACCCGGCGCC
>NZ_JAELUI010000537.1 GCF_016429285.1 Ralstonia sp. ASV6 | reverse complement strand
CCCCCCCCCCCCCCCCCCCCCCCCCCCCCCCCCCCCCCCCCCCCCCCCCCCCCCCCCCCCCCCCCCCCCCCCCCCCCCCCCCCCCCCCCCCCCCCCCCCCCCCCCCCCCCCCCCCCCCCTTTTTACTCACCCGCCCCCCACCGAGATCTACACTCCACGGCCTTCGTCGGCAGCGTCAGATGTGTATAAGAGACAGGCTGTTTACCGTTACGGTGTTCTCGGCCACGCATTTCCCCGATGGGCAAGCCGCTGACGATGCGCTGGAAGCCATCGAGGCCGTTGTTGACGATGCGCTGGACGACGTGCAGCCGGTTGCCCAGCCC
>NZ_JAELUI010000071.1 GCF_016429285.1 Ralstonia sp. ASV6 | reverse complement strand
AGAATCTAACGTTTATCTTTCACGTAACACCTTCATTTTTTGGAGTTTTTAATGGCGATCGAACGCACCCTCTCGATTATCAAGCCGGACGCAGTGGCCAAAAACGTCATCGGCCAGATCTACGCCCGTTTCGAAGGCGCAGGCCTGAAGGTCGTCGCGGCCAAAATGATCCACCTGTCGCGCGCTGAAGCCGAGCAGTTCTACGCCGTGCACAAGGAGCGCCCGTTCTTCAAGGATCTGGTGGACTTCATGATCTCGGGCCCGGTGATGGTGCAAGCCCTGGAAGGCGAGAATGCAATTGCCAAGAACCGTGACCTGATGGGTGCAACCGACCCGAAGAAGGCAGAGAAGGGCACGATCCGCGCTGACTTCGCTGACAGCATCGACGCCAACGCCGTGCACGGTTCGGACGCTGCTGAAACGGCTGCCGTAGAAGTCGCTTTCTTCTTCCCCGGCCTGAACATTTACAGCCGCTAAGCGTCAACACTAGACTGGGATTGGTAGTTTCGGGTTGCAAGTCATGAACGATGTGGTGAATCTCCTCGATTTCGACGCACAGGGCCTTCTCGCGTACTGCGAGAGCCTGGGCGAGAAGTCGTTCCGCGCCAAGCAATTGCAGCGCTGGATTCACCAGTCGGGTGCGTCTGATTTTGGCGAGATGACCGATCTCGCCAAGTCGCTGCGCGAAAAGCTCGCGACCCGTGCCAACATCCAGGCACCGGCGGTCATTTCCGATCACCTCTCGACGGATGGCACACGCAAGTGGCTGGTCGACGTGGGGCAGGGCAATGCCGTCGAGACGGTCTACATCCCCGAAGAGACGCGCGGCACGCTGTGCGTGTCGTCTCAGGCGGGATGTGCCGTCAACTGCCGGTTCTGTTCGACCGGCAAGCAAGGGTTTTCGCGCAACCTCAGCTCGGGCGAGATCATCGGCCAGCTCTGGATGGCCGAATTCGCCATGCGCAAGCAACTTGGCCGTGGCCCCAAAGACGACCGTGTCATCACCAACGTGGTGATGATGGGCATGGGCGAGCCGCTGCTGAACTACGATGCCTTGGTGCCCGCATTGCGCTTGATGTTGGACGACAACGCGTACGGCTTGTCGCGCCGACGTGTGACGGTATCCACCTCCGGCGTGGTGCCGATGATGGACCGCCTCGCGCACGATGTGCCGGTGGCGCTGGCGGTGTCGCTGCATGCCTCCAACGATGCGCTGCGCGACGTGCTTGTACCGCTGAACAAGAAGTACCCGCTGGCCGAACTGATGGCAGCCTGCCGCCGCTATCTCGAGTTCGCGCCGCGCGATTTCATCACCTTTGAATACTGCATGCTGGATGGCGTCAACGACACCGTCGAGCATGCCCGCGAACTGTTGCGCGTCGTGGCCGACGTGCCGTGCAAGTTCAACCTGATCCCGTTCAACCCGTTCCCTGAGTCCGGGTTGAGGCGCTCGAACAACGAGCAGATCCGTCGTTTCTCGCAAGTGCTGCTGGACGCCGGCATCGTCACCACGATCCGCAAGACGCGTGGCGACGACATCGATGCGGCCTGCGGCCAACTGGCTGGCGAGGTCAAGGATCGCACGCGCTTGGCTGAGCGCGGCAAGTTTGGCAAGATCGTCGAGATCCCCGTGGTTGGGGCCGACTCCACTCACCGCATGGGTACCGCATGAAGCGTTGGTCGACTGCTGTCAGTTTGGTCTTTACGCTGGCAGCCGCCGGATGCGCATTGCCGCCGCCGGTCCAGACACAGACACGAGAAGTCACGACCGTCCCCGATCAAAAGGCAGACACCGGCCGTCGTGCCGCGATCCGATTGCAGCTTGCGACGCAGTATCTGGAAGCTGGTCAGGCTGCAACTGCGCTTGAAGAAATCAAGAACGCCATCGCCATCGACCCGAACGTGCCGGGTGCGTATCACATTCGGGCGTTGGCTTACATGAGCTTGGGTCAGCGCGAACAGGCTGACGACAGCTTCCGTAGCGCTCTGGCCTCGACGCCGCAAGACGGCGATCTGCTGAACAATTACGGCTGGTTCCTGTGCTCGCAGGGTGGCAAGCCCGATCAGGGCATGGCGATGCTACGTCAGGCTATCGAGGCGCCGGCAGCGGGCAGCCCGGCCAAGCCGTGGACCAATCTGGGCGTTTGCCAGATGCGGCAGGGCGATCTGGATGGCGCCGAGAAGAGCCTCACCCGTGCAACTTACATTGATGCCAACAACCCGCTGACCAACATGACGTTGGCACAGCTCTACTACAAGCGCCGCGAGTATTCGCGTGCCATGCCGTTCGTTGAGCGCGTGAACGGCCGCGGCAATCCGACGGCAGAGAGCCTGTGGCTGGGCGCACGCATCGCGCGCCGCGTGGGTGATATCTCGCAACAGAATGCATGGAGCGCGCAACTGCAGCGCCGTTTCCCCAATGCGCCCGAAGAGGCGGCTTTCGAACGAGGAGCGTGGGATGACTGACCGCGACGTGGCAAGCGCCGCCGACCTTTCTCAAGGTGCCGCGCCTGCCTCGGGTTCGCCTGCAGCCGTATCGCCGGAGCGCGACGATGCGCTGCGCGAGATTGCTGAACGCCTGCGCGCTGGCCGGGAGCGCCAGCGCTTGACGGTCGAAGACCTGGCCACACGCCTGAAGGTGGCGCCAGGCAAGCTGTTGGCCGTGGAAGCCGCGGATGTCGGCGCATTGCCGGACATGACCTTCGCCAAGGGGCTGATCCGCGCTTATGCGCGCGTTTTGCAGGTCGACGTCGACGACCAGCTTGTCCGTCTGAACGCGCGCGCCCCGGTTACCAATATCGGTTTGCGTCCCGAAGGCGGGCTGGGTGAGTCGTTCTCCGACAAGCCGAGCTTTTCCAAGCGTCGCGGTGGCGGTGGCTGGCTCATTGGGCTGCTGGTTGCTGTGGTTGTGGCTGGCGGAGCACTTGTCGGCATGGACCGTCTGAAGCAATGGTTTGCCGCGCAGACCGCTGCCACCCAAACCACCGAATCTGCCGCGAAGGAAACCGCGCCGCCGGTTGAACAACAACCGGCATCGGCCGAGGCGGCGCAAGCGCCCGCACCCGCCCAAGCGGAAACGCCGGCCGCATCCATGCCGACGCCGCTGACGCCCGTGGTACCGGCTGCCCCAGCTTCCGGTGTCGTGACCGCGCCGCTGGCGCCGCCGCCTACGCTGCCGCGCTCGGATAATGGCAAGGACGCCGCACTGGCGCCTGTCGCCGCAGCTACCAGCGCCAAGCCTGCAGTGGTCAATGTCGATGCCCCTGCCGCTGTTGCACCGAGCGAAGCCGCCAAACCGGCAGAGTCGGCAACGGGTAACGGCACAGTCTCGGTGCGTTTCTCGGGCGCCTCTTGGTTTGAGGTCAAGGACAAGTCCGGTAAGACGCTCGCCAGCGGCTTGGCCAAGGAGGGCGACGCGCGTGACCTGACCGGCACACCGCCATTCAAGGTCATTTTTGGCAATGCCGAGGCCGTTGAATCGCTCACCGTTGGTGGCGCATCGGTCGACATCCAGAAGTACGCCCGCAATCGCGTGGCACGGGCCACGTTGCCCTGAACCGTTTTGTTGAATGGCGTGGCGCCTGACTGGGCGTCGCGCCTTGTCTGATCATGGAAACCTCCACGCCTCTCGACTGCGCTCCCGCCTTGCCCGGTCCGCTGCCGCGCCGGAACTCGCGTGCGGCAGAAATCCGCTGGGGTGACCGTATCGTTCACGTTGGCGGCGCCGCACCGGTCTGCGTGCAATCGATGACGAACACCGATACGTCGGATGCCATCGGCACCGCGATCCAAGTGAAGGAGTTGGCGCGCGCCGGTTCTGAGCTGGTGCGTATCACGGTGGATACGCCGGCTGCGGCTGCCGCAGTGCCAGCCATCCGCGAGCAACTCGATCGCATGGGCGTGGACGTGCCGCTGGTGGGCGATTTCCACTACAACGGTCACAAACTGCTGCAGGACTATCCCGAGTGCGCGCAGGCGCTGTCCAAGTACCGCATCAACCCGGGCAATGTGGGGCAGGGCGCGAAGCGTGACACGCAGTTTGCGCAGATGATCGAGATCGCGTGCCGCTACGACAAGCCAGTGCGCATCGGCGTGAATTGGGGCAGCCTGGATCAGGATTTGCTCGCACGCATCATGGACGAGAACGCTCAGCGTGCGACGCCGTGGGATGCCCGTACCGTGATGGTTGAAGCGCTGATCACCTCGGCGATCCAGTCTGCGCAGAAGGCGGAAGAGATTGGTTTGCCGGGTAGCCAGATCATCCTGTCATGCAAGGTTTCGGCCGTGCAGGATCTGATCGCGGTGTACCGTGAGTTGGCGCGCCGCTGTAACTATGCGCTGCACCTCGGTTTGACTGAGGCTGGCATGGGCAGCAAGGGCATCGTCGCTTCGACGGCCGCGCTGTCGGTGCTGTTGCAAGAGGGCATTGGCGACACGATCCGCATTTCGCTGACGCCCGAGCCGGGCGCGCCGCGTGAGAAGGAAGTCATCGTGGCGCAGGAGATCCTGCAGACCATGGGCCTGCGCAATTTCACGCCGATGGTCATCGCCTGCCCTGGCTGCGGACGTACGACCAGCACGGTGTTCCAGGAGCTGGCTGCGCGTATCCAGTCGTACCTGCGCGAGCAGATGCCGACGTGGAAGGTCACGCACCCTGGTGTCGAAGAGATGAATGTGGCCGTGATGGGCTGCATCGTCAACGGGCCCGGTGAGAGCAAGCACGCCAATATCGGCATCTCCCTGCCGGGCACGGGTGAATCACCGGCAGCGCCGGTGTTTGTCGACGGTGTGAAGGTGAAGACGCTGCGCGGGGAGCGCATCGCAGAAGAATTCCAGACGATCGTCGACGAGTACGTGCGCACGCATTACGGCGTGCAAATCGAGACGGCATAAGGCTTCACAGCAAGAAACGACAAGCCGGCCCTACGGAAGGGGCCGGCTTTTAACGTGACATCATGAGCGAACCGAAACAACAACGCGTGCAAAAGATCGCTGGCGTCAAAGGCATGAATGATCTGCTGCCCAGTGACGCCCCGCTGTGGGAGCACTTCGACAACGCCGTGCGCAGCATGCTGCGCGCCTACGGCTATCAGCAGATTCGCACGCCGATCGTTGAGCAGACGCAGCTGTTCGTGCGTGGCATCGGCGAGGTGACGGACATCGTCGAGAAGGAGATGTACTCCTTCACTGACAGCCTGAATGGCGAGCAATTGACAATGCGCCCGGAAGGGACCGCCGCCGCTGTGCGCGCAGTGATCGAGCACAACCTGTTGTACGACGGCCCGAAGCGCCTGTGGTACACGGGCCCGATGTTCCGCCACGAGAAGCCACAGCGTGGCCGCTACCGCCAGTTTCACCAGGTGGGCGTGGAGGCTCTGGGCTTTGCCGGCCCGGACATCGACGCCGAAGTCATCCTCATGTGCCAGCGCCTGTGGGATGACCTCGGCCTGGTCGGCTTGAAGCTTGAGCTGAATTCGCTCGGCCAAGCGGAGGAGCGCGCCGCGCACCGTGCCGATCTCATCAAGTATCTGGAAGGCTTCCAGGACATCCTCGACGAAGACAGCAAGCGCCGCCTGTACACCAATCCGCTGCGCGTGCTCGACACGAAGAACCCTGCGCTGCAGCCCATGGCGGCCGGCGCACCCAAGCTGATCGACTATCTGGGCGACGAGTCGCGCGCGCACTTCGACGGCGTACAGAAGCTGCTCAAGGCGAACAACATTCCGTTCACGATCAATCCGCGCCTGGTGCGTGGGCTGGACTACTACAACCTCACGGTGTTCGAGTGGACGACCGACAAGCTCGGCTCGCAAGGTACCGTGGCCGGGGGCGGCCGCTATGACCCGCTGATCGAGCAGATCGGCGGCAAGCCGGCACCCGCATGCGGCTGGGCGATGGGCGTCGAGCGCATCATCGAGTTGCTGCGTGAAGAAAAGCTGGAGCCGGAAGCGCAGGGTTGCGACGTGTACATCGTCCACCAGGGCGATGAAGCGCAGGTGCAGGCATTGGTGGCTGCCGAGCGCCTGCGTGATGCCGGCCTGGACGTCATCCTTCATGCCTCGGCGGAAGGGCGCAACGGCAGCTTCAAGTCGCAGTTCAAGCGTGCCGACGCAAGTGGTGCATCCTATGCGGTTATCATTGGCGACGATGAAGTTGCCCAAGGCGTGGCACAGATCAAGCCGCTGCGCGGCGATCCGAATGCCGATGCCCAGCAGACCGTGCCGGCTGACCAATTGGTCGACCGCCTGATCGATGCCATGGTGGCAAACAGCGACTAACTCCAAAACCTCAAGCTCTGCAAAGCATGGCCTACGATCTCGAAGAACAGGAACAACTAGAGAGCCTCAAGCACTGGTGGCGCGACAACGGCAACGTGGTGACGTGGATCGCCATCGTGGTGCTGCTGGCTGTGGCTGGCTGGTTTGGCTGGAAGAACTGGCAGCGCAAGCAGGCGGGCGAAGCGTCCGTACTGTATGAGCAGGTGCAGAAGGCTGTCGATGGTAAGGACACCGAGAAGATCAAGCGTGCCGCCACCGACATGGAAGACAAATTTGGCAGGACCGCTTACGCGCAGATGACTGCGCTGGCTGCTGCCAAGGCGCTGTACGAGGCTAACGATGCCGTGGGCGCGAAGGCGCAGTTGCAATGGGCCATCGACCACGCACACGATGACGAGTACAAGGCTCTCGCCAAGCTGCGCCTGGCAGGTCTGCTGCTTGACGAGAAAGCCTACGATCAGGGCCTCGCGCTAGTCTCGGGCGACGTTGCACCGGCGTTTACCGGGTTGTTTGCCGACCGTCGTGGCGACCTGCTTGCCGCGCAGAACAAGACCGAAGATGCCCGTACGGCCTACAAGCTGGCGCTCGAGAAATTCGGTCCGACGGAGGCTTCGGCTCGCCAGATCGTGCAGTTCAAGCTGGATGCCCTGGGCGGTGCCTGACCGGTAACGCTGGTGCACCTCAACGCATAACAAAAAGGATCTCGATTTCATGATTCACGCACTTGAGCAGGGTGGTCTCGCGCGCGCTGCGCGTGTCGCAGTGCTGGCACTGGCGGCGACGGCCGTTCTGGGTGGTTGCTCGCTGTTCAGCAGCAAGGTCAAGCATGAGCCCGCCAAGCTGAAGGAAGTTCAGCAGGTGCTGGCCGTGAGCCAGGCGTGGAGCGTGAGCGTCGGCAAGAGTGGCCGCTACGTGATGCAGCCGTTCGTCTGGGGCAACAACGTCTACGTGTCGGCCGCCAACGGCGGGGTGTCGGCGCTGGATGGCGCGACCGGCCGCACCGTGTGGCAGGGTAAGGCGGATGTCGATCTGACCTCCGGCCCGGGCAGCGACGGCACATTGACGGCTGTGGCCGGCGAGAAGGGCACCGTCGTAGCGTTCGACGAGAAGGGTGTGCAGAAGTGGAAGAGCACGGTCAACGGTGAAGTCCTGACCGCTCCACTGGTCGGGCAGGGCTTGGTGATTGTGCGTACGACCGATGGTCGCATTCTCGGCTTGGATGGCAGCAATGGCGATCGCAAGTGGATCTATCAACGCTCGCCATCGGCACTGAACCTGCGCAGCAGCCTGCCGATGATCTTTGCCGGTGACAATGTGATCCTGGGCTTTGCCGGTGGCAAACTGGGTGCGCTAGCGGCCAGCAATGGGGCGCTGCGCTGGGAAGCAGCGGTATCGTATCCACGTGGCGTGTCGGAAATTGAGCGCCTGAACGACGTGACGGGGGCGCCGTCGATCGATGGTCAGCAGGTTTGCGCGGCCAGCTTCCAGGGACGTGTGGCGTGCTTCGATGTCAGCACGGGTGCTCCGCGCTGGGGCCGCGACTTCTCCTCGCCGACCGGCGTGACGCAGGACGGCGGTTCGCTGTTTGCGGCGGATGAGAAGTCAATCGTCTATGGCTTCAATGCTCAGAACGGCGCAGACCTGTGGAAGAACGACGCGCTGCTGTGGCGTGATCTGGGCGCGCCGCTGGCATTCGGTCGTGCGGTCATCGTCGGTGATTTCGAAGGCTGGCTGCACTTCCTGGCGAGCGACAGCGGCAAGTTTGTCGCCCGCGTGAAGGTGGACGGCAGCGCCATTAGCGCAGCACCGGTGGTGGTCGGCCAGACGCTTGTGGTGCAGACGCGCGGTGGTGGCGTCTACGGCTACCTGCCGAAATAACACCTGCCGTCGCGTGCAGATGACACCGCGGCGGCAAACGAATCACTCGGGGCGGCAGGCAGGTTGCCGGCGCCTCGAACCCGCGCCCGCGTACCCCGCGGGCGTCTTGCATCTGTGCCATCCTGGCATTAAGCCGTACAGATGCCAATCGCAGTTGCAACAACCGGAATTTGCCGTGACGCCATTCGCGCACGGTACACAAGCATGAAACCAGTCATTGCCCTCGTGGGGCGGCCGAATGTCGGCAAATCGACCCTGTTCAACCGTCTGACGCGCTCGCGTGACGCGTTGGTTGCGGACATCCCTGGCCTGACTCGCGACCGCCACTACGGCGAGGGTCGCATCGGCGAGCGTCCGTTCATCGCGATCGATACCGGTGGCTTCGAGCCCGTCGCTAAAGAGGGCATCGTCGCCGAGATGGCCAAGCAGACGCGCCAGGCTGTGGTCGAGGCCGACGTGGTCATCTTCATCGTCGATGGTCGTTTGGGTCTGGCGCCGCAGGATCGCGTGATCGCCGATTATCTGCGCAAGACTGGGCGTCGCATCCTTCTGGCCGTCAACAAGGCCGAGGGCATGCGGTACACCGCCGTCGCTTCCGATTTCTATGAGCTCGGATTGGGCGATCCGGCGGCCATTTCGGCTGCGCACGGCGATGGCGTCAACGACTTGGTGGCGGAAGCGCTCGACCTTGCGTTTGCCGAGCGCCCGGAGCTTGCCGAGGCAGCCGACGCGCATAGCCACGGTACGCGGATTGCCATTGTCGGCCGCCCGAACGTGGGCAAGTCGACGCTGGTGAACGCGCTGATCGGCGAGGAGCGCGTGATTGCGTTCGACATGCCGGGCACCACGCGCGATTCCATCTATGTGGATTTCGAGCGCAACGGCAAGCCGTACACGCTCATCGATACGGCCGGCCTGCGCAAGCGTGGCAAGGTGTTCGAGGCGATCGAGAAGTTCTCGGTGGTCAAGACGCTGCAGTCGATTGCAGATGCCAATGTGGTGGTGCTGCTGCTCGATGCGCAGCAGGATATTTCCGACCAGGACGCACATATCGCCGGCTTCATCGTCGAGTCGGGCCGCGCGCTGGTGGTTGGCGTGAATAAATGGGACGGACTTACGGGCCACGCGCGGGACCGTATCAAGCACGATCTGGAGCGCAAGCTTCAGTTCCTGTCGTTCGCCAACGTGCATTACGTCTCGGCCAAGGAAAAGACGGGTATCGGCGCATTGCTGAAGTCGGTGGACGCGGCCTACGCTGCCGCCATGGTCAAGCTGCCGACGCCCAAGCTCACCCGCGTGTTGCAAGAGGCGGTCGAATTCCAGCAACCGCGTCGCGCAGGTGTCTCGCGTCCAAAGCTGCGCTATGCGCACCAAGGCGGTTCCAACCCGCCGATTGTCGTGATCCACGGCAATGCGTTGTCGAACATTCCCGACACTTACCGCCGCTTCCTGGAAGGGCGTTTCCGCGAGGCCTTCCAACTGAAGGGCACCCCGCTGCGAATCGAATTTCGTACGAACAAAAACCCGTACGCCCAATCCAACGAGTGAGCGCGTGCCAAGCCGTGCTCGAATGAGGGCGGGGCGCGCCGGGGCATTCGAATGGGGGAGCATCAGAAGGCTGAGCTAGCCATTTCGTATGGCGAAGTCAGCGCTGTTTTCCGTTTGCTTTCCCTGATTTCTAAGGCTAAATTCACGAAACATGGCGCCTCGTGCGCCATTGGTGTCGTTTAGATTCACCTGGCGGACTCTTTTGACGAACTTTTTTTGCGTCGCCTGCTTGAACCCGGGCTTCCCAGCCCCATAACCCATCACTAAACCTATAAATCTGGAGTGTGCCATGAGCAACAAAGGGCAATTGCTACAAGACCCGTTTCTGAATGCGCTGCGTAAGGAGCATGTGCCGGTGTCGATCTACCTCGTCAACGGCATCAAGCTGCAAGGCAATATCGAGTCGTTCGACCAGTACGTCGTGCTCCTGCGCAACACCGTGACGCAGATGGTGTACAAGCACGCAATCTCCACCGTGGTGCCGGCCCGTGCCGTGAACTTCCGCGTGGACGAAGCGTCCGACGCCTGATCCTGCCTCGCTCCCGCCGCCCTCTGCGCGGCGGGGCGCACCCACCTCGGTTTCTCCTTTCTTTATTTCCCCCGCTTGTCATCCCATCCCACCTCCAGCTCGGAGCCGACGCGCGCTATTTTGGTTGCGGTCGATTTCGGCAAACATGATTTTCAGGAAAGCCTGAGTGAACTGGCGTTGCTGGCTTCCACGGCTGGCTCCGTCCCCGTGCGCGCCGTCACTGGCAGACGTTCCCGGCCCGATGCATCGCTGTTCATCGGCTCGGGCAAGGCAGAGGAGGTGAAGATTGCCGCGGATGAGGAGGACGCCGAGATCGTCATCTTCAACCATGCGCTGAGCCCCGCGCAGCAACGTAACCTCGAGCGCTTTTTCGGTCGCCACGTGGTGGACCGGACAGGCCTCATCCTCGACATCTTTAGCCAGCGCGCGCAGAGCCATGTCGGCAAGGTGCAGGTGGAGCTTGCGCGCGTGCGCTACCAGGCGGCACGTCTGGTGCGGGCGTGGAGCCACCTGGAGCGTCAGAAGGGCGGGGTCGGCCTGCGTGGCGGCCCGGGTGAGCGCCAGCTTGAGTTGGACCGCCGGATGCTGGATGAGCGCGCCAAGCGCCTGTCGTCCGAGTTGGACAAGCTGCAGCGCCAGCAAGACACGCAACGCCGTTCGCGCAGCCGCAATGATGCATTCTCCGTCTCGCTGGTCGGTTATACGAATGCCGGCAAGTCGACGCTGTTCAACGCACTGACCAAGGCGCGCGCCTACGCTGCCAACCAACTGTTCGCCACGCTGGATACGACCTCCCGCCGCCTGTACCTGGAGGGGCTGGGCAACGTCGTGCTGTCCGACACGGTTGGGTTCATCCGGGATCTACCGACGCAACTGGTGGCGGCTTTTCGCGCCACGCTGGAAGAAACCGTGCACGCCGACGTGCTGCTGCACGTGGTGGACGCGGCCAGTACGGTCAAGCACGAGCAGATGGAACAGGTGGACCGCGTGCTCGCTGAGATCGATGCCAGTGGTATCCCGCAGATTCTGGTGATGA
The DNA here is from genome assembly GCF_016429285.1 of Ralstonia sp. ASV6. Lineage (GTDB taxonomy): Bacteria > Pseudomonadota > Gammaproteobacteria > Burkholderiales > Burkholderiaceae > Ralstonia > Ralstonia flaminis. Next base: position 17,596 of record NZ_JAELUI010000071.1, on the reverse strand, counting down.
ACAAGATCGACGCGGCCGAGGAGTTGCGCGCTCAGGGCCCGCGTATCGAGCGTGACGAAAACGGTGCCGTGCGACGCGTGTTTGTGTCCGCCATCGAGGGCGCCGGGCTGGATCTGCTGCGTGAAGCGCTGGTGGAGACGGCAATTCGCCTGCGCGAGAACCCGGCGCCGCATGGTGGTGACTTCGATCCGCGCTTCGATACCCGTCGGGATCACCTCCCTGCGCAACGTGACGAACTGTCGCAGAGCTTGCTTGGCGGCGGCTCTTCCGCCGAAGGTGACGAAGAGGGCTGATAGAATCACCCGTTACTTCCTTTGCAGTCAGACAATCAGGACAAGCCCAACCGCTCATGCCCGAGATTTCGCCCCAGTCTTCTTCCATGGCCTCGCCCCATCCGGCGCGGGGCATGTGGCACCGCTTGCGCGTGCTGCTTTCACTGAACGATCCGCGCTGGGGTCGCGGCGACGACAACGCCGAGCGCGAAAACAAAGATGAACCGAAGCGCCAAAGCAAGCCGCCCCAGGATGGTCCGCCCGACCTCGACGAGTTGTGGCGCGACTTCAATCGCCGTCTGAACAACCTGTTCGGTCGCAAGGAAGGCGGTGACGGCGGCAATGGCGGGCCGACGCCGCTGCGCCCCAATGGTGGTCGCGGGGCTTCCGGCCTTGGTGTCGGCGTACTGCTGGCTGTGCTGGTGGGCCTGTGGCTGGCCAGCGGCTTCTTCATCATCCAGGAAGGTCAGACCGGTGTGATCCTGCAGTTCGGCCGTTTCAAGTATCTGGCCACGCCGGGTATCAACTGGCGCCTGCCGTATCCGATCCAATCCCACGAGATCGTCAACCTGTCGGGCGTGCGTACGCTGGAAATCGGCCGCACCACGCAGATCAAGGATACGAATCTGAAGGATTCGTCGATGCTCACGCAGGACGAAAACATCGTCGACGTGCGCTTCTCGGTCCAGTACAACATTGAGGATCCGGTCAAGTACCTCTTCTTCAACCGCACGGATCGTGGCGGCGACGAAGAACTCGTCACGCAAGCCGCTGAAACCTCTGTGCGTGAGATTGTCGGCCGCAACAAGATGGACTCCGTGCTTTATGAAGGGCGCGATGCCGTCGGCCGTAACTTGGCAGAGTCGATTCAGCGCATCCTTGCGGCCTACAACACCGGTATCCGCATCCTCAGCGTCAACGTGCAGAGCGTGCAGCCGCCCGAGCAGGTGCAGGCCGCGTTCGATGACGTGACCAAAGCCGGCCAGGATCGCGAGCGCGCGATTTCCGAAGGTCAGGCCTATGCCAACGACGTGGTGCCGCGTGCCAAGGGTACGGCTGCGCGCCTGCTAGAAGAGGCGCAGGGTTACAAGGCGCGTGTCACGGCACGTGCGGAAGGTGACGCGGCTCGCTTTGCCTCTGTGCAGCGCGAGTACGCGAAGGCGCCGCAGGTCACGCGTGACCGTATTTATCTGGAGACCATGCAGGACATCTACGCCAACGCAAACAAGGTGCTGGTCGACCAAAATGGCAACGGCAGCCTGCTGTACCTGCCGCTGGACAAGCTGATCGCGCAGACGCAGGGCGATGCTTCTCGCCCGACAACTGCCCCCGGCGCTTCGCCGCAGGACAGCGGTTCGGCGCAAGGCGCGCCCACGCCCTCCAACCCGTCGTCGATGAGTGACGCCGACTCGCGTTCGCGCGAGGCGCTGCGTAACCGCGATCGCGATTCCCGCTAAGAGGAGGGCATATGAATCGTCTGATTTCCGCCCTCGTGGCGCTGGTGATTGCCCTGGCGGTGTTCTCGTCGGTGGTGTTCGTGGTGGACCAGCGGCAGTACGCCGTGGTGTTCGCATTTGGTGAGATCAAGCAAGTCATCAAGGAGCCGGGGCTGCACTTCAAGCTACCGCCGCCGTTGCAGAACGTCGTGTTTATGGACAAGCGCCTGCAGACCATCGACGTGGCTGGCGCGGACCGCTTCATCACGGCTGAAAAGAAAAATCTGCTGGTCGACTGGTTCGTAAAGTGGAAGGTTGCTGATCCGCGCTTGTTCTACGTGAGCTTCAAGGGCGATAACCGCCTTGCGCAAGACAGCATGACGCAGAAGATCAACTCCATCGCCCGCGATGAGTTTGCGCGCCGTACCGTCTCCGATGTGGTTTCCACTGACCGTGAAGCCGCGATGCAGAGCATCCTCAAGGGGGTGCAGGAGTACGGCAAGTCGGTGGGTGTCGACATCATTGATGTGCGCCTGAAACGCGTGGATCTGCTGGCCAGCGTGACGGAGTCTGTCTATCGCCGCATGGAGGCTGAACGCAAGCGCGTGGCCAACGAGTTGCGTTCGACCGGTGCGGCCGAAGGTGAAAAGATCCGCGCTGATGCGGATCGTCAACGCGAAGTCGTGCTGGCCGATGCCTACCGCGATGCGCAGAAGATCAAGGGTGAGGGTGATGCCCGTGCCGCTGACATCTATGCCGATGCGTTTGGCCGCGATCCGCAGTTCGCTGCGTTCTGGCGCAGTATGGAGGCCTACCGCGCTTCGTTCCGCGACCGTAAGGACGTGATGGTGCTGCAACCGAACAGCGACTTCTTCAAGTTCATGCGCAGCCCGAACGGTGGTGGTTCGGCGGCCGCACCGGCGGCTGCCCAGTCGGGGCGCCATCGCTAGTACAATGCGTCGCTGATCGTATTTGAGGCGGACAGACCCCGGCTTGCCGGGGTTTTGTTCGTTCGCCACCTGCATCCCATGGAAGAGTCACTCCCCACCGTTTTGCTGGCCGCGTGCGCGCTGGTGCTCGTATTCGAGGGCATCCTGCCGTTTGTCGCGCCGCAGGCCTGGCGCCGTGCGTTCCAGGCGATGACCGAACTGCCCGACGAGAAGCTGCGTGTGATCGGGCTGGTGTCGATGGCGGTGGGGCTGATCCTGTTGCGCCTGCTGCATCACTGAACCGCCTTTTCGCGCTTCCTGAAATTCCGCTGTACTGAGACTTCCGACCGAGACTGCCATGCCGACGAATTGGCTGCTGCCTGAATCCATTGCCGACGTGCTGCCTTCCGAGGCGCGCAAGATTGAAGAGTTGCGCCGCCGCATGCTCGACCTGTTCCGCACCTACGGCTACGAACTGGTCATGCCGCCGATGCTGGAATACATCGAGTCGCTGCTCTCCGGCACTGGCCATGACCTGGATCTGAAGACCTTCAAGCTGGTGGATCAGCTCTCCGGCCGCACCATCGGCCTGCGTGCCGACATCACGCCGCAGGTCGCCCGCATTGATGCCCACCTGCTGAATCGCGCTGGTGTGACGCGCCTGTGCTACGCCGGTTCGGTATTGCACACGCGTCCGAGCGGCTTTCACGTCACGCGTGAGCCGCTGCAGATTGGCGCCGAAATCTACGGCCATGCCGGTCTGGAAGCGGATTTGGAGATCCAGGAGCTCATGCTCGCTGCGTTGTCGGCGGCAGGCTTGGCGGATGTGCGCCTCGACCTGTGTCACGTTGGCGTATTGGCTGCGCTGCTGGAACAGGCGCCGGTCGCGCTGAGCGTGCAAGACGAACTGTTCACTGCGCTGGCGTCCAAGGACGTGCCTGCGCTGCGTGTACTGACGGCGGACCTGCCTGCGGCCCAGCGCGATGCGATCAACCTGCTGCCGTCGCTGTACGGTGGTGTCGATGTGCTCGCGCGTGCCCGTGCGCAACTGCCGGCGCTGCCTGCCATCGGTCGCGCGCTAGACGATCTCTCCACGCTGGCCGAGCGCGCTGGAGGTGCCGCGGTCAACATCGATCTTGCCGATCTGCGCGGCTATCATTACCACAGCGGTGTGATGTTCACGGCCTACGTGGCTGGCGTGCCCAATGCGGTGGCGCGGGGCGGTCGTTACGACAAGGTCGGCGAGGCCTTTGGTCGTGCCCGCCCGGCGACCGGCTTTTCACTGGACCTACGCGAAGTCGCCGGCATTTCGCCGGTGGAGGCGCGTGCGGCCGCCATCCACGCCCCATGGTCGGGCGACGCCAAGCTGCGCGAGGCCATTGCCGCCCTGCGTGCTGCCGGCGAGATCGTCATCCAGTCGCTGCCCGGCCATCCTGAAGACCTGGAAGAATTCGCCTACGACCGCCAACTCGTGGAAGAGGGCGGGCGCTGGATCGTCAAGCCCCGCAAGGCTTTCGCCTGAGCGTGTTGCATAACGTTCTGTGAATACCCGGTAATTTCAGGGAAGACCCTGACAACAAGGGTAGAATACGTTTTTAACCCATCTGCAAATTCAACATGTCCGCACCAGCAGTGAGCCAAGGACGCAATGTCGTCGTCATCGGCACCCAGTGGGGTGACGAAGGTAAAGGGAAAATCGTCGATTGGCTGACCGATCATGCGCAAGGCGTGGTTCGTTTCCAGGGCGGACATAACGCAGGCCATACCCTCATCATCGGCGGCAAGAAGACGATTCTGCGTCTGATCCCGTCGGGCATCATGCGCGATGGCGTCGCGTGCTACATCGGTAACGGTGTGGTGCTCTCGCCCGAGGCGCTGTTCAAGGAAATCGACGAGCTGGAATTGGCCGGCGTACAGGTGCAGAACCGCCTGCGCATCTCGGAAGCCGCCACGCTCATCCTCCCGTACCACGTTGCTATCGACAAGGCGCGCGAACTCAAGCGTGGTGCCGCCAAGATTGGCACGACGGGTCGTGGCATCGGCCCGGCGTACGAAGATAAGGTGGCTCGCCGTGCTCTGCGCGTGCAGGATCTGTTCGATCCGGCCTATTTTGCTGAGCGCCTGCGCGAGAACCTCGACTTCCACAATTTCGTCCTGACGCAGTATCTGAACCACCCGGCGCTGGACTTCCAGCAAGTGCTGGACGAGATGCTGCCGTACGGTGAGCGCCTTGCACCGATGGTGACGGACGTGTCGGCTGAGCTGTTCGCCGTTAACGCTGCCGGCAAGAACCTGATGTTCGAAGGCGCGCAAGGCACGCTGCTCGACATCGACCACGGCACCTATCCGTTCGTCACGTCGAGCAACTGCGTGGCTGGTAATGCGGCCGCCGGTGCGGGCGTGGGTCCGGGCCAACTGCACTACATCCTGGGCATCACCAAGGCGTACTGCACGCGCGTGGGCTCCGGCCCATTCCCGAGCGAGCTGTACGACGCGGATAACCCCGCGCGTCAGGACCCGACCGGCGTGCGTCTGGCTAACGTCGGCAAGGAGTTCGGCTCGGTCACGGGGCGTCCGCGCCGCACGGGCTGGCTGGATGCTGCCGCTCTGCGTCGTGCTATCCAGATCAACGGCGTGTCGGGCCTGTGCATCACCAAGCTCGACGTGCTCGATGGCCTCGAAACCATCAAGCTGTGCGTTGGCTACAAGCTCGACGGCAAGGAAGTCAATATTCTGCCGCGTGGCTCGGATGCCGTGGCGCGCTGCCAGCCGATCTACGAAGAATTCCCGGGCTGGAACACGTCGACCTTCGGCTTGAAGGAATGGGACGCACTGCCCGAGACCGCTCAGGCGTATCTCAAGCGCGTGGAAGAGGTGGCTGGCATTCCGATCGCCATGATCTCGACCGGCCCAGACCGTGATGAGACCATCCTGCTGCGTCATCCGTACAAGGACTGACGTGCTGCACTCACGCATTTGACTGACTCGCCCGGTGATTCGCCGGGCGAGTTTGCATTCAGCAGCGTATTTACAGAACACGACAGCGGCAACTCACGCCGCATTCATGATCAAGAAGAGGAACACGATGAACCAGCCGATCAACGATGACTCGCACCTGTGGGTATCCTGGGACGACTATCACGGCCTGATTGCGCGCTTGGCGCTGGTTGTGCATGAGTCGGGCTGGAAGTTCGACAAGATCCTGTGCCTGGCGCGTGGCGGTCTGCGCGTGGGCGATCAGCTCTCCCGTATCTATGACCTGCCGCTGGCCATTCTGGCCACGAGCAGCTATCGCGAGGCAGCGGGCACGCAGCAGGGCGATCTCGATATCGCTCAGTACATCACCATGACGCGCGGCGAGCTGTCGGGGCGCGTGCTGCTGGTCGACGACTTGGTGGATTCGGGCATCACGCTTGAGCGCGTGGGGCGCCACCTGAAGGAGCGCTATCCCGCCGTCACCGATGTGCGCACCGCTGTGCTGTGGCACAAGGCGTGTTCGAAGATCAAACCGGATTACGCTGTGCAGTTCCTGCCGACCAACCCGTGGATCCACCAGCCGTTCGAGGAATACGATACGCTGCGCCCGCACAATCTGGCAGCATGGATCAAGCGCGGTAAGGCGCGTACGGCGGGCAACGGTGAAGCGCCAGCGGCTTGATTCGTTGGTGGATTGCGTCGAAGCAAGAGGAGAGTGGCGTGTGCGGCTTGCGCCGTGCGTGCCACTTCGGTAACCTCACGTGACGGGTCGCAACACGGGCCCGAAACCCGCGCGCGGACTGGCTTTGCAGAATTTGGCCAATGCGGACTGTGCGGATGATCGAAGCGTGGCGCGTCTTGATGGATGCGCCGGGCCTCGAACCCACCCAGCGCCTGGGATGTGCGAGCCGGTGATCCTGGCTCAGCCCCGGCGTGATAGCCAAGACACAATGCCTGTCGTCCTTCGCGGAATGCCGCGTCAGCTACTGAACAACAGCAATCCGATCACGGAAAAGAAAAACGGCGCAACTTGCGTTGCGCCGTTCCTAAACTCTGGTGCCCAGGAGAGGACTCGAACCTCCACGGAGTTACCCGCTAGTACCTGAAACTAGTGCGTCTACCAATTCCGCCACCTGGGCAGGTGTGCGTGTACCGAAGCTGTAATTATTACGGGTTCTGTCGAACCTGTCAACACTCTAGAAGAAAAAATTGAATCAGCCGACTTATCCGATCCCGAGCCGCGAGGAAATCCTCGGTGTGCTGCGCACTTCGGGGTCTCCGCTGTCTGCCACCGATATCGCTAAGACGCTGTCGGTCACTCGTAAAGAGCACGACGGCTTTATCAAGCGTCTGACCGCCATGGAGCGGGATGGTCAGATCGAACTCAACCGCAAAGGGCGCTATGAACTGGCGCACCAACCCAATTTCATCGAAGGCCGTGTGATTGGCCATCGGGATGGCTTCGGATTCTTCGTCCGTGATGATGGCGAGCCCGATATCTTCCTGCCCGAGCGCGAAATGCAGAAGGCCATGCACGGCGATCGCGCCTTGGTGCGTGCCGTTGGCTACGACCGCCGCGGGCGTTCTGAAGGGCAGATCGTCGAGATCCTGCAGCGCGCCAACAAGCGCATCATCGGCCGCCTGCTCTCGGAGAGCGGCACGCTGGTGGTGGCGCCCGAAGACAAGCGCCTGGGTCGCGACATCCTGATTGCGCCCAAGGGGCAGGGCAAGGCCAAGGTTGGCCAGGTGGTGAGCGTGGAGATCCTGGAATATCCGGATCGCTACGTGCAGCCAATCGGTCGCGTGGTCGAGGTGCTGGGCGAGATTGACGACCCGGGCATGGAAATCGAGATCGCCGTGCGTAAGTACGGCGTGCCGCATGAATTTTCTCAGCCGACCCAACGCGAGGCCGAAGCGCTACCGGATGCCGTGCGTGATGCCGATTTGGCTGGCCGCATCGACCTGCGCGATGTGCCGCTCGTCACCATCGACGGCGAAGACGCACGCGACTTCGATGATGCGGTGTATGCCGAGCCCGTGAAGATCGGCCGCGGCAAAGGCTGGCGCCTGATCGTGGCGATTGCCGACGTATCGCACTACGTTCGGCCTGGGCATCCGCTGGATGCTGACGCCATTGATCGCGCCACTTCGGTCTACTTCCCGCGCCGTGTGATTCCAATGCTGCCGGAGAAGCTTTCCAACGGACTGTGCTCGCTGAATCCGGAGGTGGATCGCCTGTGCATGGTGTGCGACGCGGTCATCAGCGCCAAGGGCGAGATCAAGGCCTACCAGTTTTATCCGGCCGTGATGCACTCGAAGGCGCGCCTGACCTACAACGAGGTCTGGTCGATCCTGTCGAACGTGAAGGGCCCGGAGGCTGCCAAGCGCGCACCGCTGGTGCCGCATCTGCAAGACCTGTACGAGCTGTACCAGACGTTGCTCAAGGCGCGCCGCGAGCGTGGTGCGATCGACTTCGATACCACCGAGACGTACATCGTCTGCAACGCGCAAGGCAAGATCGAGCAGATCCTGCCGCGCACGCGTAACGATGCGCACCGGCTGATCGAGGAATGCATGCTGACGGCCAACGTCTGCGCGGCCGAGATGCTGGAGAAGTACAAGCATCCAGCGCTGTACCGCGTGCATGCGGGCCCGACGGAAGAAAAGCTGCAGGCATTGCGCGCCTTCCTGAAGACCAGCGGCCTGACGCTGGGCGGCGGTGACAAGCCGCAGGCGTCTGATTATGCGGAGGTGATGGAAAAGATCGCCGCGCGCCCCGATGCCCCGATGTTGCAGACCATGCTGCTGCGCTCAATGCAGCAGGCGGTCTACAGCCCGGACAACATCGGTCACTTTGGTCTGGCGTACCCGGCCTATGCGCACTTCACCAGCCCGATCCGTCGTTATCCGGACTTGCTGGTGCATCGTTCCATCAAGGCGATCCTGCATCACACGCGCTATGTGCCGTCGCTGGCGCCTGGCGTGCAACTGAACAGCGCACTGTCGCCCAAGGCGCGCCGCCTGCAGGCGGAAGCCGAGAAGGGCGTGCCGGTCGCCGTTGTCAATAAGGCCAAGGCCGAGGCGATCTGGCATGAGCTTGGCGTGCATTGCTCGGCTAACGAGCGTCGTGCCGACGAGGCCTCGCGCGATGTCGAGGCCTGGCTCAAGTGCTACTTCATGCGCGACAAGCTTGGCAACGAGTTCTCGGGCACCGTCAGCGCAGTCACGTCGTTTGGCATCTTCGTGCAACTCGACGAGTTGTATGTGGAGGGCCTGGTGCACGTGACCGAACTGGGGAGCGACTACTTCCAGTACGACGAAGCCCGCAATGAGCTGCGCGGCGAACGTACGGGCATCCGCTACCGCCTGACGGATCGCGTGCGAGTGCAGTTGCTGCGCGTGGATCTGGATGCCCGCAAGATGGACTTCCGCCTGATCCAGGAGCCATCGGCCAAGGCGCTGCGTCCGACCAAGGTGGCAGGAGCACCGGAAGCCACGGCAGGCCGCCAGCCCGCTGTTGCTAAGCCCGCGCCGCCGGTCGGCCGCAAAAAGCCGCGTCAGTTGGCGGCGCTGCTGGGCGGTACGGCCAAGCCGGAGGAGTCGTTCGACGAGACGCTCGACCGCGTCTTCGAAGAGCAGCCGGTGTTCGAGCCGGGCTCGCGTGCACAGCCGCCGGGCCACGCGCATGCCAAGCCGGCTCGCAAGAAGCAGGCAACGCGTGCGCCCAAGCCCAAGGGCGGTGCCAAGACCACCGCACGCAAAGCGCCGGCCAAGGCACCGCGGAAGTCGTCCAAGGGGCGCTGACCCCTGGAAAACCCCTGAGGAGCGAGGGCAGACGGGTACAATCGCGCCATGTCTAAATCCAAGCTCCTCATCGGCTTCCATGCCGTTACCGCCCGGCTCCGCCACGACGCGAAGTCGATCGACGAAATCTATTTCGAGGCCAACCGCCGCGACCGTCGCATGCAGGATTTCCTGAAAGCGGCGGAAGCAGCGGGCGTGCGCCTGATTCCGGCCGACAATGACCGCTTGCGCGGCATTGCCGGCACTGACCGTCACCAGGGTGTGGTTGCCAAGGCGGAATCGCTTTCGCTGGCACTCAACCTGGATGAGCTGCTCGACAGCATTGAGGGCACGCCGCTGTTGCTGGTGCTCGACGGCGTGACCGATCCGCATAATCTGGGCGCCTGCCTGCGCGTAGCCGATGCAGCCGGTGCGCACGCGGTGATCGCTCCCAAGGATCGCAGCGTCGGCATCAACACCACGGTTGCTAAGGTGGCCAGCGGCGCCGCCGAGACCGTCCCGTACATCACCGTGACCAACCTGGCGCGCACGCTGCGCGAGCTGCAGGAGCGCGGCGTGTGGGTGATCGGCACTGCTGATGAAGCCGAGCAGGATCTCTACCAAGCTGACTTCAAGGGCCCCATCGCCATCGTGATGGGCGCCGAAGGCGAGGGCATGCGCCGCCTGACGCGTGAGACCTGCGATGCGTTGGTCAGCATTCCGATGGCGGGCAGTGTGGAAAGCCTGAATGTGTCCGTGGCCAGCGGCGTGTGCCTGTTCGAGGCTGTGCGCCAGCGCGCCACCGCGCCCACCAAGAAGGGATGAGCACCGAACCGACGGCCGCATCCGACGCGGCTGCACTTGCCCAGGCGCACGCCTGGATCAACGCCGCCGAGCGCATCATGGTGCTCACAGGCGCGGGCGTTTCGGCTGAATCCGGCGTGCCGACCTTTCGCGATGCGCTGACCGGCCTCTGGTCGCGCTTCAACCCGGAAGACATGGCGACCGAAGCGGCGTATCGCAAGCATCCGCGCATGGTGTGGGATTGGTACCAGGAACGCCGTGAGCGTGTACTGCAGGCCCAGCCGAATCCGGCGCACGTTGCCATTGCCGCGCTGGCCAAGCGTAAGACGGTGACGCTGGTCACGCAGAACGTCGATGGCCTGCATCAACGTGCCGGCAGCGAAGGCGTGATCGAGCTGCACGGCAACCTGTTCGTCGACAAATGGTTGGGCGGTTGCGGTAAATGCGATGTGGCAACCGCCGAGCCGGGCAGACCACCCCGCTGCGCGACATGCGGCGCGATGCTGCGTCCGGGTGTGGTGTGGTTTGGCGAACAGCTTCCGCTGGTGGCGAACTACCGCGCTGAAGAAGCGGCCAATACGTGCGATGTGTGCCTGGTGGTGGGTACGTCGGGCATGGTGTATCCGGCGGCCGGATTGCCGGGTCTGGCGAAAGACCATGGCGCCCGCGTGATCGTCGTGAATCCGGAACCGAGCGCACTGGATGCGACGGCGGATCTGGTGATCCACCAGCCGGCGGGCGTGTGCTTGCCCGCCATGCTGGGGTAACGACTAAAAGCTTTCCTACGCTGCCGCGCGCAGCGGCTCAATCAACGCTTCCAACTTGATCGCATCCGCTGCAAACAGGCGGATGCCTTCGGCCAGCTTTTCTGTCGCCATGGCGTCGGCGTTCATCTGCCAGCGGAACGATTTTTCATCAGCGGGCAGGCGCACGATGTTGGCTGCGTTGGCGGTGTCCGGCGACAGCTTGCGTTCGACCGGCGCATCGGACTGCTGCAGTTGGGCGAGCAGGTCCGGGCTGATCGTCAGCAGGTCGCAGCCGGCCAGCTCGACGATCTGCGAGATGTTACGGAAGCTCGCGCCCATCACCTCGGTCGGGTAGTCGAACTTCTTGTAGTAGTTGTAGATGCGCAGGACAGACTGCACGCCAGGGTCGTTTGCGCCGCCTTGGGCGACCGGGTCCCAGTTGGCGCCGGCATCTTTCTTGTACCAATCGTAGATGCGGCCGACGAAGGGCGAGATGAGCTGCACGCCCGCTTCCGCGCACGCCACGGCCTGGGCCAGCGAGAACAGCAGCGTCATGTTGCAACGAATGCCTTCTGCGCGGAGTTCGTCCGCTGCACGAATGCCTTCCCACGTTGAAGCAATCTTGATCAGCACACGCTCGCGCGCCACGCCACGCGCCTCGTACAGCGAGATCAGATGCTTGGCCTTGGCGACCGTCGCTTCCGTGTCGAACGATAGACGTGCATCGACTTCCGTCGACACGCGGCCCGGGATGATCGACAGGATCTCGCAGCCGAACGCCACCAGCACCGCGTCGATGATGTCTTCCGTGCTGTCGCTGCGCGCATCGCGCACGGCTTGCTCAAGCAGCGGACGGTACTCGGCCTTCTGCACGGCCTTGAGAATCAGTGATGGGTTGGTGGTCGCGTCGTGCGGCGCATAGGCGCGCATGGACTGGAAATCGCCCGTGTCGGCGACGACGGTGGTGAACTGCTTGAGTTGATCGAGCTGAGTCATAAAGCGAGTCCGAGATGCAGCCCAGCGTTGCGCTGGTAGGTGAAGGATGAATCGATTGTACTCCGCACGTTTGGCGCCGCCAGCCGGAGGAGGGCCGTTACGTTGATCCGGTACACTACCGGGTTTTCCGATCCCGACCGAGTTTTTGCGATGACGCAAGATGAACTGAAGGCGCTGGTGGCGCAGGCCGCCGCAGACTACGTATTGGCCAATGTGCCCGAGGGCGCCGTGCTGGGTGTCGGCACCGGCTCGACCGCCAACCTGTTCATCGACGCGATGGCACCGCACAAGGCACGCTTTGCCGGCGCGGTGTCGAGTTCGGAAGCCTCGACGCGCCGCCTGCAAGGTCATGGTTTCACTGTGCTCGATCTAAACGAGGTCGACGCAATTCCCGTGTATGTGGATGGCGCCGACGAGATCGACGCCTCGGGCGCCATGATCAAGGGCGGCGGCGGTGCGCTCACGCGCGAGAAGATCGTCGCATCGGTGGCCGGCACGTTCGTCTGCATTGCCGATGGCAGCAAGCTGGTCGAGACGATGGGCGTGTTCCCGCTGCCGGTGGAAGTGGTGCCGATGGCACGTGCCGCCGTGGCGCGCCAACTCGCTGCGCTGGGAGGGCAGCCGCGCCTGCGCATGACCAAGGAAGGCCAGATCTACAAGACCGACAACGGCAATGTGATCCTGGACGTGTCGGGCCTGCGCATTGCTGATCCGAAGGGCCTGGAATCGGTGGTCAACGATATTCCGGGTGTGGTGACGGTTGGCCTGTTTGCCAAGCGCGGTGCAAATGTGCTGCTGCTGGGCACGGAAGCCGGTGTGCAGCGTCGCGATTTTTGATCGGATTTCTGCACCAAGAAAAAGCTGCTCATGCAAGTGAGCAGCTTTTTTTTATGCCGCTTTCTCCACTTTGGATCGGCAATCGTGAAAAGTGCTTCGCACGTGCACGATTTAGATTGTTACGTCGTTGAAAACAGGGTTAAGTGACGCGTTAAGTGGCCGATAAGACGAGCGTCGTGGCAGGTCTGCTGCCGATCAAGATGTCGTCTTACCGGAACACCCATGAAACTCGCGATCAAACTTCCTCTGGCATTTGCAGCCGCGTTGCTGCTCATGTTTGCCGGGGCGATCTACGGCATTGCCTCGCTCAACCACTCGATCGTCGAATACAACACCACGGTGCAGGCGCGCGTGGCTGACGAACGCGCAGTGACGAACATGCTCGTCACCTTCAAGACCCAGGTGCAGGAATGGAAAGACACCCTGCTGCGCGGTGAAGACCCGAACAAGCTGGACAAATACTGGGGTGCCTTCCTCAACGGTGAACAGGCTGTGGCCGATCAGGCGAAGGCGCTTCAAGCGTCGTTGCCGGCTGGCAAGAGCCGTGACTTGATCACTCAGTTTGCCGCCGCTCATGCGGAGATGGGCAAGGGCTATCGCAAGGGCCATGACATGTTCGTGGCGGCGTCGTTTGATCCAACGGTGGGCGACAAGGTCGTAGCCGGCGTGGACCGCGAACCGGCGCGTTTGCTGGATGAAGCCGCCAGGGAGATCGCGGCAGAAAGCAAGGCTGTGTCAGCCAAGACCGCCGAGGCTGCGCATACCGCGCTGGTGGTCAGCGTGGTGCTGATGTTGGCAGCGTTTGGATTGGGACTGGGCGGCGCATTCCTGTTCAGCCGCTCGATCACGCGGCCGTTGTCGCGCGCGGTGGATGTTGCCAGCGCCGTTTCGCACGGTGATCTGGCACAGCCGTTTGAGGCGCACGGCACGGACGAAATCGGTCAGTTGCTCAGCGCGCTCAAGGACATGCAGCGCAGTCTCGCCAATGTGGTGAGCGAAGTGCGTCGCAACGCCGAGGGCGTGGCTTCCGCCAGTGCGCAGATCGCCTCGGGCAACCTGAACCTGTCGTCGCGCACGGAAGAGCAGGCGGCGTCGCTGGAAGAGACCGCCGCCAACATGGGTGAGCTGACCAGCACCGTGCGCCGCAATTCAGAAAGCGCCGTGCAGGCCTCCACGCTGGCCGGTCACGCGTCGGACACGGCTGCGCGTGGCGGTCAGGTGATGAGCGATGTGGTGCAGACCATGCAGGGCATCTCCGAGAGCTCCAGCAAGGTCGGCGAGATCATCGGCGTGATCGATAGCATTGCGTTCCAGACCAACATCCTGGCGCTGAATGCGGCGGTGGAGGCTGCACGCGCCGGTGAGCAAGGCCGCGGCTTTGCCGTGGTGGCGGGTGAAGTGCGTACGCTGGCACAACGCAGTGCGTCAGCGGCCAAGGAGATCAAGGGGCTGATTGGCCAGTCAACGGAGCGCGTGGAGGCGGGGGCGAAGCTGGTGCGCGAAGCGGGCAGCATCATCGACGACATCGTCGCCTCGGTGCACCGCGTGACGCAAATCGTGACGGAGATTTCTTCGGCTTCGGCGGAGCAGAGCACCGGTATCGAGCAGGTGAACATCGCTGTGGGCCAGATCGAGGAAGTGACCCAGCAAAACGCTGCACTGGTGGAGGAGGCGTCGGCAGCCGCGCAGGCCATGGCCGACCAGGCCGATGCTCTGCGCCGTGCCGTGGCCATCTTCAAGCTGGAGGGCACCACCGCACCGGCGTAAGTGCCCGGTAGATGCCAAAAGCAAAAAAGCCGTTCAGCGCAAACTGAACGGCTTTTTCGTTGTTCCTGGCAGATCAGGCCGACGGCGGCACGTAGCCCGATGCCTGGTCGGCGCCGTCGCCAAAGAAGTACTTTTCAGTCTGCTTGAGCAAGTACTGGCGCGCGCGCGAATCCGCCATGTTCAGGCGGTTTTCGTTGATCAGCATGGTCTGGTGCTTGAGCCAGCCGGCCCAGGCTTCCTTTGAGACGCTTTGCCAGATCTTCTTGCCCAGTTCGCCGGGCAGCGGTGGGAAGTCGAGGCCTTCGGCTTCCTTGTCGAGTTTGATGCAGTGGACCATGCGGGCCATGGGGATTCCTCTTGTGTGGCGGGAGCGCCGCTCTCGCGCAGCGCAGGTGCCGCTATTGTAAAGGCCGTGCGCCGCCAGGCTCGGATTCCACGACGCGCGCCAAGGATTTACAGCTTCTTCATCAGCACCATCGAGCGGCGCTGCCAGTTGTAGAGCTTGCGGCGGTCTTCCGGCAGATCATCCACCGTGGCGCGCACGAAGCCGCGCTTGAGGAACCAGTGTTCCGTGCGCGTGGTGAGCACGAACAGGCGCTTGAGGCCCAGTGCGCGCGCGCGAACTTCTGTGTGCTTGAGCAGGCGTTCGCCGTCGCCGGTGCCCTGGCTGTCGGGGGAGACGATCAGGCAGGCCATTTCCGCCATGCCGTCCTTCGGATAGGGATACAGCGCCACGCAGCCAAAGATGATGCCGTCGTGCTCGATGACTGAAAAGTTGGCGATGTCGCGCTCCAGCAGCCGGCGCTCGCGCGGCACCAGCGTACCGTCGGCTTCCAGCGGTTCGATCAGTGAGACGATGCCGCCCACGTCATCCAGCGTGGCCTCGCGCAGGTATTCCAGGTCGGTGTGCGACACCATGGTGCCTACGCCGTCGTGCAGGAACAGCTCCAGCAGGATGCTGCCGTCCAGCGCGAACGGGATCACGTGCGCCCGACGCACACCGCCGCGCATCGCCTTGACGATGTGCTGCAGATAGTACGCCGTGTCGTGCGACAGGCTGCCGTCGCGCAGGCGCTCGATGGCCGTTTCCATCGACAGGTCCTGCTGTAGCTTGCCGACGCGGTCCATGATGCCCGGCAACTCGGTGATGAAGATGAGTTTGTCGGCCTTGAGCGCCGTGGCCGTATTGGCCGCCACATCTTCCATCGACAGGTTGAACGCCTGCCCCGTGGGCGAAAAGCCCAGCGGCGAGAGCAGCACGATCTTGCGGTTGGCCAGCGAGTGCTGGATCGACTCTGCATCGATCTTGCGCACCAGCCCCGTGTGCTGGAAATCCACGCCGTTGACGATGCCAACCGGCCGCGCCGTCACGAAGTTGCCCGACACCACCGACATCCGTGCACCGGCCATCGGCGTATTGGGCAAGCCTTGGCTGAAGGCGGCTTCGATATCCAGGCGCAGTTCGCCCGAGGCTTCCTTGGCGGATTCCAGCGCGGCACTGTCCGTTACACGCACACCATCCACGAACTGGGTCTGCACGTTGCGCAGTGCGAGTTGCTCTTCCACCTGCGGGCGCGAGCCGTGCACCAGCACGATGCGCATGCCCATGGCGTGCAGCAGGGCGACGTCGTTGACGAGCGCCCCGAGCATGTCGGCCTTGACCAGTTCACCGCCAAAGCCGATGACGAAGGTCTTGTCGCGAAAGGAATGAATGTAGGGCGCCACCTCGCGCAGCCAGTCCACGAACTGCTGCTGTTCGGGCGTGGGCGGGATCGGGGAGACGTCGACGGGGGCGGGCGTGTGCGCCACCAGCGAGACGCCGGAGGCGGGAGTGGAGGAGCGAGCGGTCACGGGCGGATGGGGAGTGTGGCGCAGGGCATTGGCCGATGGCGGCCAGTGCAGGAAAGATGCGCGGATTATAATCCCGCCCGATGTCAGATTCCCATGCCCAGCCGCCCCGGTCACGACACCCGGCGGCACCCTCCCAACGATCGCCGAAAGACGCCCCGCAGCCTGAGCGCAAGCCGGGTGGCAATGGTCGTCCTCAGCGCCGTCCGAAGCCTACGCCGGAAGAGCTCGCGGCCGCGCTGGAGGCCCGCCGCGCACGTGCCAACCGCGTCCCGCCGATCACGTTTCCCGAGGCGCTGCCCGTCTCGGCCCGTCGCGACGAGATCGCCGAGGCTATCGCCGCCAACCAGGTGGTGATCGTCTCCGGCGAGACCGGCTCGGGCAAGACCACGCAGTTGCCGAAGATCTGCCTGTCGATCGGGCGGGGTATCGGCGCGGGCGGCACCGGCCTGATCGGCCATACGCAGCCCCGCCGGATTGCAGCCACGTCCACGGCCAAGCGCATCGCGCAAGAGATTGGCACGCCCGTGGGCGAGCACGTGGGTTTCCAGGTGCGCTTCAACGACACGCTGTCGGCCGGTGCGTCGGTCAAGCTGATGACCGACGGCATCTTGCTGGCCGAGACGCAGAACGATCCGCTGCTACGCGCCTACGACACGATCATCATTGATGAGGCGCACGAACGCAGCCTCAACATCGACTTCCTGATCGGCTATCTCAAGCAACTCCTGCCGCGCCGGCCGGACCTGAAGGTGATCATCACCTCGGCGACCATCGATGCGCAGCGGTTTGCCGAGCACTTTGCCGGTCCCAAGGGTCCGGCGCCAGTCATTGAAGTCAGCGGTCGGCTGTATCCGGTGGAGGTGCGCTACCGCCCCGTCCAGCGCGACGAGAAGGACAAGGAGCGCGATCTCTATGAAGCGCTTGTCGATGCGGTAGACGAACTCGCCCGCGAAGGCTCCGGCGATGTGCTGATCTTCCTGCCGGGCGAGCGCGAGATCCGCGAGGCGGCCGAGGCGCTGCGCAAGCACCATCCGGCGCATACCGAAATCCTGCCGTTGTTTGCGCGCCTGTCGGTGCAGGAGCAGGAACGTGTGTTCCGCCCGTCCAACGCGCGGCGCATTGTGCTGGCAACCAACGTGGCTGAGACCTCGCTCACGGTGCCGGGTATCCGCTACGTGGTCGATACGGGGCTGGCACGC
>NZ_JAELUI010000536.1 GCF_016429285.1 Ralstonia sp. ASV6 | reverse complement strand
CCCCCCCCCCCCCCCCCCCCCCCCCCCCCCCCCCCCCCCCCCCCCCCCCCCCCCCCCCCCCCCCCCCCCCCCCCCCCCCCCCCCCCCCCCCCCCCCCCCCCCCCCCCCCCCCCCCCCCCCCTTTCACTCACCCGCCCACCACCGAGATCTACACTCCACGGCCTTCGTCGGCAGCGTCAGATGTGTATAAGAGACAGGGGTGCTCACAACGTCTTTCAATTCAAGTGGTTCAGACCATGCGCCGACTGGGCGGCAAACATGGCTTACGAGTGTTCGTTCGCGGAAGCCGCTGACGGCTCAGCCACGGTCTTGTTTGGATCTCCC
>NZ_JAELUI010000535.1 GCF_016429285.1 Ralstonia sp. ASV6 | reverse complement strand
CCCCCCCCCCCCCCCCCCCCCCCCCCCCCCCCCCCCCCCCCCCCCCCCCCCCCCCCCCCCCCCCCCCCCCCCCCCCCCCCCCCCCCCCCCCCCCCCCCCCCCCCCCCCCCCCCCCCCCCCTTTTTAAGGATCCGCCGACCACCGAGATCTACACTCCACGGCCTTCGTCGGCAGCGTCAGATGTGTATAAGAGACAGGTCAACAACTTGCTGAAGAATTTTTATCGTTCAACGCGCTGCTAACTCACTACCGCGACACCCACCCGATCAACACCACCAATCGGCCGGAAACCCGCACCACATCTACCTCTCCACCGCCTCGACA
>NZ_JAELUI010000534.1 GCF_016429285.1 Ralstonia sp. ASV6 | reverse complement strand
CCCCCCCCCCCCCCCCCCCCCCCCCCCCCCCCCCCCCCCCCCCCCCCCCCCCCCCCCCCCCCCCCCCCCCCCCCCCCCCCCCCCCCCCCCCCCCCCCCCCCCCCCCCCCCCCCCCCCCCCCTTTCAATCACCCGCCCCCCACCGAGATCTACACTCCACGGCCTTCGTCGGCAGCGTCAGATGTGTATAAGAGACAGGCGCTCAGCTATGTCGCCCTCACGGGCTACGACGCGTCCGGCCTGCGTTACGCCGGCGCACAGATGGCCCGGGGCACGGTCGCCACCACGTCTTTCATTGCCTATGCGTTGGGTAACACGATCGGCC
>NZ_JAELUI010000533.1 GCF_016429285.1 Ralstonia sp. ASV6 | reverse complement strand
CCCCCCCCCCCCCCCCCCCCCCCCCCCCCCCCCCCCCCCCCCCCCCCCCCCCCCCCCCCCCCCCCCCCCCCCCCCCCCCCCCCCCCCCCCCCCCCCCCCCCCCCCCCCCCCCCCCCCCCCCCCTTTAATCACCCGCCCCCCACCGAGATCTACACTCCACGGCCTTCGTCGGCAGCGTCAGATGTGTATAAGAGACAGACGTTGGAGTGGTCGACCTCGTCGCCGCCGCCGCAGTACAACTTCGCGTTCACGCCGCTCGTGCACGACTCTGATGCCTGGTGGCAGATGAAGCAATACGGCTACCAGCGGCCGCAGGAAGGCTTCA
>NZ_JAELUI010000070.1 GCF_016429285.1 Ralstonia sp. ASV6 | reverse complement strand
GCCATTGCCAGACGACGAGCCACCGCCGCTGGACGAACCGCTGCCGCTCGAGGAACCCGCGTCATCGGGCTTGCCACCACTGGAGCTGCCGCTCGAGGAACTGCCATTGCCAGACGACGAGCCACTGCCGCTAGACGAACCACCGCCGCTCGAAGAGCCCGCGTCATCGGGCTTGCCACCACTGGAGCTGCTGCTCGACGAACCGCCATTGCCAGACGAGGAGCCGCTACCGCTGGATGAACCGCCGTTACCCGACGATGAGCCGCCGCCACTGGACGAACCACTGCTGCTCGACGAACTACCACTGCCGGACGAAGAGCCACTTCCGCTGGACGAACCGCTGCTACTCGAGGAACCGCCGTTGCCAGACGAGGAGCCGCTACCGCTGGACGAACCGCTGCCGCTCGACGAGCTTGCGTTGTCCGGCTTGCCACCGCTGGAGCTACCGCTCGAGGAACTGCCGTTGCCAGACGACGAGCCACTACCGCTGGACGAGCCACTGCCGCTCGAGGAACCCGCGTCATCGGGCTTGCCGCCGCTGGAGCTGCTGCTCGACGAACCGCCGTTGCCAGACGACGAGCCACTGCCGCTGGACGAACCGCTGCCGCTCGAGGAATCCGCGTCATCGGGCTTGCCGCCGCTGGAGCTGCCGCTCGACGAACCGCCGTTGCCAGACGAGGAACCGCTTCCGCTGGACGATCCGCTGCCACTCGAAGAGCCCGCGTCATCGGGCTTGCCGCCACTGGAGCTGCTGCTCGACGAACCGCCATTGCCGGACGAGGAACCGCTGCCGCTGGATGAACTGCCGCTACCAGACGATGAGCCACTACCGGAGGACGAACCGCTGCCGCTCGAACTGCCAGAGGGTGAATCCAGAGGCGGCGGTGACGGCATCGGCACTGGAACAGGTGCTGGAGGCGGCGGAGGCGGCGGAATCGGTACTGGGGATCCACTCGACGATCCGGAGCTTCCCGACGAACTGCCGGATGATCCACTACCGCTAGAAGAACCCGATCCACTCGATGAGCCCGATCCACTCGATGAGCCCGATCCACTCGACGAGCCCGAGCCACTCGACGAGCCCGAACCACTCGATGACCCCGATCCGCTCGATGAGCCCGATCCGCTGGAGCTGCCTGGAATATTGCAACCCCCGAAAAAACAGAGAATAGGAAAACCGTTGTTGACCGAAGGATCTTTCGCATAGCCCCAGTCGGGCTGTGTACCAGGCGGCAGCGGAAATCCAGGGTAAGCCAAATAGGCCAAACCCAGGCTATTTACGAAATTCTTCGGATTTCGCATCTGGACGTCAGTGTATGCGACAGGCTGCATCGAGCTATTGGCTACGACTGCGTTCTGTCCGTATGCATTCAACGACCCCGCCGAATCCGAATTCCAAAAAAGGAAATTAGACGCAAGAGCGCCCTTCGCGGCTGTACCGCCCACGAGCGCACCAATATTGACCGACGAGCCACCGGTCAGACTGACCTGCGTTGCGGTATAGATTTGGCTAAGCCCTACCCCTCCCCTACCTGGAGACTCCAGGTTGTTACCTGTCGCGTAGCCGAGCACCCCACCCACGAAATCCGCGCCGCTAACGGTGCCACGACTATATGCGTCAAAGATAGTTGTGCCACCGTTTGCGGCCCCCACCAAACCGCCAACGTTGTTCCGGCCAGTCACGGCTGCCGTCGCATAGGACACTTTGATCGCGCCAGAAGCCATCAGGCCAACCAAACCACCAACGTTGTCGCGCCCGGTGACAGAACCAGAAAAATTGTTACCCTGCCAGAATTCCCCTCCTCCCCCAGCGTTCGAGGAGAAGTATTGACCGAACAGGCCTCCAACGTAATCACGGCCAGTCACGTTGCCGATCGCCCCATTAACCATGAATCCATCGGTGCCGCTGGTGCTCCCAAAGTAGCCAGCGAAACCACCAACATAGTCGGCGCCGGGCGCGTTCACATCGACATTGGCGTATGTATTGCTGAAGGTGGTCTTCGATGCATTTCCGACGACCCCGCCCACGTATTGGGTCGAGCCCATGACGCTACCTGGGCCGGCGACATAGCTGTTAAAAATGTAGGCAATAGATGTGGTGGAACCCACTATGGCGCCGACGTTCCCTTGACCGACGATGCCGTTGGCGCCCAATTCCACGCCCAGATTTCGAAGCTGCGCTCCCTGTCCAATCGAGGAGAACAGACCAACGTTGTCCACGCCGGGCTGGTCAATCTCAAGCCCGGTAATCCTATGTCCCAGCCCGTTGAACTTGCCTGTGAAAGACCCCGTCCGGCTGGGCACCATGCCGATCGGCGTGAAGGCGCCGCTCAGCGCCACATCGCTACCCAGGAAGTAGTTGC
Source organism: Ralstonia sp. ASV6 (assembly GCF_016429285.1). GTDB lineage: Bacteria > Pseudomonadota > Gammaproteobacteria > Burkholderiales > Burkholderiaceae > Ralstonia > Ralstonia flaminis. The sequence continues at coordinate 26,814 of NZ_JAELUI010000070.1, read as the reverse complement.
CATTCAGCGACATGTTCTGCAGATCCGCCTGCGTCTTGATCTGCGTGTAGGTGGTGCCGCCGATAATCAGACGACCAGTCGAATTGAAGTCGACACGCCCCGCGAACCCGGTTCTGTTGGCCGCAAGGCCCACTAAAACCCCTAGGGCAGTTCCATTTCCCGACAGCGGCATACTCGCTGCCTCGAAATCAAGCGACGCGGCCCCGGACGCTGACATGGGGGCGTTGATGTTGATCGTTGAGGATGCTTGCAGGGTCAGTTTGTTCGCACTCCAGGCAACAGCATCGTTGATGTAGATGCTCCCTGCGCTGAGGGTGATGTCGGTTGACTGCAGTTGGCTATTCAAGGCGGCACCCGTCATATCGCCGCCGGATATCGCCACTGTTAGATTAACCGGGTCTAACAGCCAGGAACCCGTCTTACCCTGCGGCGCACGCGTATCCACCATCGCGCTGTCCGCGATCCTCACGTGCGAGCCTGACGTCTCCACGAAGCCGCCATCGCCACCGAGATTGCCACCGCGTGCGCTGATGGTGCCATCCACTGTGGTCTGACTGTTGGCGTTGCCCAGGTCTGCGATCGCGATTACGCTGCCGCCCTTGCCTGCGCTCTGCGCGGCTGCATCAGCGTTGATGGCACCGCTCTGCTGGATGGTGTCGCTGGCCAGCAGGCGCACGGTGCCGCCGTCACTGGTCAGGCCCGTGGCCTCCAGCGTGCCGGTGTTGCGCACCACGCCGCCCTGCAGGCGGTCAACCGCCTGCGCCGACAGGATGATGAGCCCGCCAGGCGCACGTACGGCGTTGCCGTTCTCCACCAGCGCGGCGATGGTGGCAGGCGTCACCTGGATGTTGGCCAGCGTGTGGTTGCCGCTGAACTGCAGTTCGTACGTCTCGCCCGCTGCCAGCGCGACGGTACCAAGCTGGGCGACGACCACGCCGTGGTTGCGCACTTCCGGTGCCAGCAGCGCGATATAGCCGCCCAGTGCCGCGTTGATCTGCCCATCATTGACAACGCTGCCCGTGGCCCCATTGCGCGTGAAGCGGTAGTTGCCCGCCATGAAGTCGGCGTTGCTGATGCCGTGCGTGGTCGCCACCAGGCTGCCGACGTTGACGCTGGCCGTCGGCCCGAAATACATCCCCGACGGGTTGACGAAGAACACCTGCCCCGGCGCGTTGATATGGCCGTAGATCTGGCTGGGGTTGCTGTCCAGCACGCGGTTGAGGATGGCCGCGCTGGCCGAAGGCTGCTGGAAGTTGACCGTGGCGGCACTACCCAGATTGAAGCTCTGCCAGTTGACCACCGCGTTCTGCGAGGTCTGCGTGACGTTCATCGTGTTGCCGCTGGTGCTGATGCTGGCCTGCCCGGCCGTTACCTGCCCGCCGATGGGCAGTTGGTTCGGTGCCGGCGGCGCGGCATGCGCCAGGCCGATGCTGGTCAGTGCTACCACCAGCCGCTTGAGGGCCAGGCGGATACGCCTTGCGCCGCCGCCCAAGCGGCGGCCGGCCTTGCCACGGCCTCGCGCGGTTTCTGCCACAACGATCCAGGCGCGCACGAGCTCGCTCCAAACCAGGCGATAGATCTTGTTCATGCTTGGAATCCAGGGAAATTAGAACGACAGGCTGGCGGTCAGCCAAACGCGGTTTTTGATCAGGGAGCCGTCCTGATCCTTGCCAGACGGCGTGGCGTTGGGATTGCCGCCAATGCGATGCGCCCAGATAGCGCCCAGGTTCACACCGCGACCGGGCTGCCATTGCACGCCCAGCCCCGCCCCTTGCAGGTGGACGCTGTTGACCAGCGGCGCGCCAGGGAAGTTGTTGTCGCGGTTGATGGTGACGTGGCCCCAGTCATAGAAGCCCGACAGCGACACGCCATAGGGCAAGCGCCAGCGCAGCTCCAGGTTGACCATTTGCCCCTCGCTGCCGCCGCCCTCACCAATCGGGTACGCGCGCACGCCGCTGGGACCGCCCAGATAGAACTTCTCGGAAGAATCCAGGTTCTTGCTGGCCATCTGCCCCGACAGCGAGGCCGTGGCCGACAACGCATCGGTCAGCACCTGTTGACGCGACAGGCCGTAGCGCAACTTCAGAAATTGGCCCGCCGTGCGCGCGGTCATGGCGTCTGCCGCTTGCGTGGGCGACTGGCCCAGGTTCAGGTTGCCGCCAGTGAAGATCGCGCTGGCCGTGTTGGAGCCACCGCGCCCCAGGTTGTCGAACGCATTGCCGCTCAGACCCAGGCTCAGTGTGTTGTCGAAATAGCGACTGGTGGTGACCTGGTTGGCTTCGTTGTCGTAGGTCTTGTGGTCGTAGTTGACGACGAAGTACAGGTTGCGCTGGCGCGAGCGGATGAGCGGATAGCTGGCCTCCAGGCCAACCGTGTTGGAGTTGCCGCGTGCGCCCAGTGCCTTGAAGTCGTCGGTCACCAGCCGGTAATCCAGCCGTGAGGCGTTGGCGCCAACGCGCCAGCCGTCGTAGCCCACCGGCACGGTATAGCCCAGCCTTGCGTAGCGATAGCCTTCACTCAACAGGCCGTTGGCCAGCAGTTGGTCGCCCAGTCCCGCCAAGCTGTTCACGCTGGCGTTGCCCACCAGCCGAACTGCGCCGGTAGAGCGCGCGCCCTGGTTGTCGATCGCCACATCGCCCGTCGCCAGCGGCGTCTGCACGAAGTTCAGCGCCAGATCCGTTTCCTGCTCCTGCGCGCCGGGCTGCAGACGCCCCACCAGCGACACGCCCGGCAGATCGTTCGCCAGCAGCAATGCCCGATCCAGCGTTTGCGTATTCAGCGGCTGGCCTACCGCCTGCTGCGCCGCAAAGGTATTCAAGATGCGCTCGCGGCTCACGCGCTGCGGCCCAGCCCCTTCGATGCGCACACCGCCGAACACCCCTTCCACCACCTGGATGGTGACCACGCCCGCCTGCACGTCCTGCGCGGGCAGATAGGCCCGCACAACCCAGCCTGCGTCACGATAAGCGTTGGCCACGGCTGTGGCCGCAGCCTGCAGTTCGTTGAAGCTCAACGCGCGGCCCAGAAAGCCTGCAACCACCGGCGCAAGCTGCGCCTCGCTCATCAAGGTATTGCCGGCAAAGCGGAATGCCTTGACGGTAACGGTCGCCTCGCCTTGCTGCCGCATAGGTGGCAGCGGTGCGGTGCGGTCCGGCGCCACGGGCTGAGGCAGGGCCGGAGGCAAAGCGGGCTCGATCTGCTGGCGCAGCGCGCCGGCATCGGGTGGCGTCTGCGCCAGGGCCGGAGCGGCGGCCAGCGTGGTCAGCCACAGGCCAACAAGTTGCCGCATGCCTGCAGGCATGCGACCAGAAAAGCGGGAGGCGGGATTGCGCATTGGAGAGACAAGTCGAACGCTTTTTTACAGGCGCCCACTCTAGCCAAGGGGCTGCGGGCAAAGCTGACAAGTCCTGACATGAGCTACCGCAGCGCGCGGACTGGTGGTAATGCAGCGCGAAATTGCGTGCGTGGGGAGGATTTGAAGAGCAGTCTCAGTGGCAATTGAGCAACGGCCTGCGCAGCGGATATGCGCGTGCGCAGGCCTAGTACGATTCGACTCACTGGCGCCGTGCGTCGGCCTCCCGCTCTCTGAGGCCGATCGCTTGCGCGCGGGAAGATGGATGTCGACTTACGGCACCCGGCACATGCAGACGGCGTGTTGCCGCCCCTTGATCCACGCGAATGGCTCAAGGGACGAAGGCAACCGCAATGCCGTCACCTCGCCCGGCCTCATCCGCACTGCGCCCTCTACTGCACCGGTACAAGCTTGCGGATCATGTTGTTGATCGTGTCAGCCACATAGACGTTACCGCTGGCGTCCACCACCACGCCGCTTGGGTTGGCGAAGGACGCTGTAGCACCGGTGCCGTCGGTGTGGCCAAACGCGCCCGAACCGGCCAGCGTGGACACCACACCTGCCGGCGTAATCTTGCGAATCTCGTTGTTGCCTTGGTCGGCCACATAGACGTTTCCGCTGGCGTCCACCGCCACACCATATGGGCTCGAGAAAGACGCAGCGGAGCCGATGCCATCGGCGGAACCGAGGGTAACGGAGCCAGCCAAGGTGGACACCACGCCCGCCGGCGTGATCTTGCGGATGGTGTTGTTCATTTGGTCGGCCACATAGACGTTGCCGCTGGCGTCCACCGCCACGCCGCTTGGGTTGGCGAAGGACGCTGTAGCACCGGTGCCGTCGGTGTGGCCAAACGCGCCCGAACCGGCCAGCGTGGACACCGCGCCCGCCGGCGTGATCTTGCGGATCGCGTTGTTGTTCACGTCAGCCACGTAAACGTTACCGCTGCCGTCCACCGCCACACCGGTTGGCATGGAGAGGGACGCGGCGGAGCCGGCCAGGGTGGACACCACACCGGCCGGCGTGATCTTGCGAATCGCGCTGTTGCCTGAGTCGGCCACATAGACGTTGCCACTGGTATCCACTGCCACGCCAGTTGGGCCGCTAAAGGACGCGGCGGAACCAGTGCCGTCGGCGTAGCCACTCGGGGTCGAACCGGCCAGGGTAGACACCACGCCCGCCGGCGTGATCTTGCGGATGGTGTTGTTGCCGCCGTCCGCCACGTACACGTTGCCGCTGGCGTCTACTGCCACGCCATATGGGAAGCCGAAGGATGCGGCCGAACCGGTGCCGTCGGTGTAGCCACCTGTGGTCGAACCCGCCAGGGTAGAGACGAGCGCTTGTGTGGCCGCACACGTCACCGCCACGTTGGTCATGTTGGCCGTGGCCGTGCCAGTGCCATTGCTCACCTTGCAGGATTGCCACAGCGGCTGGGTGCCCACCGATACAGCGTAGCCCGTGTTGAAGGCAACCGACGTTGCAAAGGTAAATGCACCGTTGGCCGATTGGGTCAGCGCATCGCCGCCGTTGTTCAGCAGCACCAGCTTCGTGCCGGACAGCAGACCGGCGATAGTGCCCCCAATCGTGTACGTGGGGGTAGTGGGGGTAGTGGGGGTAGCGGGGGTAGTGGGGGTTGCAGGAGCCGGCGCCTGGGGAGCTGCACTCGCGGTAGGTGTATCGTCCCCGCCGCCGCAGGCCACCAGGAAGAGAGAAATGGCCGCTGCAGCGCAAAGGCGGACGCGGCACACAGTGTTGGGCTTCATGAGATTGATATCCAATTGGGCCACCCCTGAAATGGCAGGGAGTTGGTCGATAACAGTTGCCGCCGGCACAGGTTGATCGTTTGCGCAACAAAGCGCCGGGCGACTTGCGTTGCTCACCTTGCGGTAAGGCTTAGGTTGTTCTTACGCGGCATGGACCGACGGCACGCGCGTCCCATCGCGCTGGGCGAACAGTTGAGGGGGCCGAGGCAACCGCAATGCCGTCATCTCGCCCGGCCTCATCCGCACTGCGCCCTCTACTGCACCGGTACAAGCTTGCGGATCATGTTGTTGAAGACGTCGGCCACGTAAACGTTGCCACCGGCATCCACTGCCACGCCATATGGGCCGTTAAAGGATGCAGCGGAACCGGTGCCATCGGCGGAGCCGCTCGTGGTCGAGCCAGCCAGCGTCGACACCACGCCCGCCGGGGTAATCTTGCGGATCTCGTTGTTGGCATAGTCAGCTACGTACACGTTGCCGCTGGCATCCACTGCCACGCCGCTTGGGTTGGCGAAGGATGCAGCAGAGCCAGTTCCGTCGGCAAAGCCACGCGTGGTCGAGCCGGCCAGCGTGGACACCACGCCTGCCGGCGTGATCTTGCGGATCATGCTGTTGCCTTGGTCGGCCACGTAGAGGTTGCCGCTAGCGTCAAACGCCATGCCACGTGGGGCGCTGAAGGACGCGGCAGAGCCAGTGCCGTCGGCGTGGCCGGCCGTCGTCGAACCAGCCAGCGTAGACACCACGCCCGCCGGCGTGATCTTTCGGATCTGGTTGTTGAAGGCGTCGCTTACATAGAGGTTGCCGCTGGCATCCACCACCACGCAGGATGGGATATTGAAGGACGCGGCAGCGCCGGTGCCGTCGGCGTGGCCCGCCGTCGTCGAACCGGCCAGCGTGGACACCACACCCGCCGGCGTGATCTTGCGGATCATGTTGTTGTTGGAGTCGGCTACGTAAACGTTGCCGCTAGCGTCCACCGCCAGGCCGATTGGTTGGTAGAAGGACGCGGTAGAGCCGGTGCCGTCGGCGTGGCCCGCCGTCGTCGAACCGGCCAGCGTGGACACCACACCCGCCGGCGTGATCTTGCGGATCATGTTGTTGTTGGAGTCGGCCACGTAGAGGTTTCCGCTGGCATCTACCGCCACCCCGATTGGGCCAAAGAAGGACGCGGCAGAGCCGGTGCCGTCAGCGTGGCCTTTCGTGGTCGAGCCGGCCAGCGCGGTAACCTGCGCCTGAGCGGCCGCGCAGGTCACCGCCACGTTGGTCATGTTGGCGGTAGCCGTGCCGCTGCCATTGCTCACCGTGCAGGATTGTCCCAGCGGCTGGGTACCTACCGATACAGCGTAGCCCGTGTTGAAGGCAACCGACGTTGCAAAGGTAAATGCACCGTTGGCCGATTGGGTCAGCGCATCGCCGCCGTTGTTCAGCAGCACCAGCTTCGTGCCGGACTGCAGACCGGCGATGGTGCCCCCAATCGTGTACGTGGGGGTAGTGGGCGTTGCAGGGGCCTGGGGAGCTGCACTCGCGTTAGGCGTATCGTCCCCGCCGCCGCAGGCCACCAGGAAGAGAGAAATGGCCGCCGCAGCGCAGAGCCGGACACGGTACACAGTATTGGTTTTCATGAGATTGATATTCAAATGAACCACCCCTGAAATCGCAGGGGATGGCTGGTTTCGGGCATGGGCCAGCGCGCATCAAGACCGTGCCTTCCATGAAAACGCTCGCGCTATGCAAACCGGTCTTGACCACCCATCTCAGTTCTTGTCGCTGTCGCCAACCGCGGGCTCAGCGTCGTGCCGGAAAGCTCACCTCCGGAAACCGCGACATTGAAGTCGACCGGATCGAGTAGCTAGGTACCGGTCTTGCCCCATATCGCATGCGTACCCACTCTAGCCAGCAGGCCGCAAGCAAAGCTGACAAGTTCTGACATGGACGCCTTGGGCGCCTGAAGTGCCCGCGCTTGGGCTATAGTCCCGCGGCGGCGGCAGGCGCCTCTGCGCCGCACAGCTCGGTGGTATGGCAGTGAGGCAGCGCGTGACTGGAGGAAGGTTTGAAGAACGGTAGGTGGTGGACACGGCACAACAGCCGGTGTCACGAATATGCGCGCGCAGGCACCGCCCTGCTGTGGTCGATCTTCATCGCGCTATTGGCAGCCCTCCTGCCGGGCACGGCCCAGGCTGAACTGCGCGTGCCGGTCTCGGGCAAGGTCGAGCTCAATCGCCAGTGGGCGTTGCTGCTCGATCCGCAGGACAAGCTTGCCGTCGAGCAGATGACGCAGCCCGACATCGCCGCGGCCTTCCGCGTACAGAATACGCAGCCAGCATTGGGCTACCGGCAAGGCAGCGCGTGGCTACGCATCACGCTGTTGCGGCCGGCGAACGCGTCACCGCAATGGCTGCTGCAGTTGAACTCAGCCCTGCTCGACGACGTCACTCTCTACACGCCTGAGCCGGGCGGCGGCTATCGCGCGCATGTCGCCGGCGACCGGCATCCGGTCGAAGGGCGCGACATCTCCCACCGCACGCCGGTTTTCCTGCTCAACCTGCCGGCCGAGCAGCCCGTTACCGTGTATGTGCGTGTGCGCAGCACCAGCACGATGAGCTTTCCCATGGTGCTGTGGTCACCCGACGCCTTCATCTCCTTCATTGACGGCGAACTGCTGCTGTTCGGTCTGTTCTATGCGGCGCACCTGGTGCTGCTGATTACCAGCGGGTGGTTCTACTGGGTGACGCGCAACAGCTCGTTCGGCCTGTTCTGCCTGACCGTGCTTGCCAACCTGCTCACCTCGCTGGGCGCAGAGGGTTTCACCTATCAGTACCTTCTGAGCAACTGGCCTTTGTTCAACGATGGGCTCTACGTGGTGAGCTGGTTCTGCGCGGTGCCGCTGGGCGCGCTGTTCATGGCGCATTACCTCGGCCTGTTCGAATCGAGCTTGCGGCGCTGGGCGATTGGCTTTTCCTTGACGACCTGGGTCGTGGCCCTGGCCTCTGCCCCTTGGTTGCTGTTCGACAATGTCTGGTGGATTCGTCCGCTATACCTGCTCTGGCAGGCGCTCATCATCGGCGCCCTGATGGCCGTTGCCGGTTGGATGACCTGGCACGGCCACAAGACCGCCAGGGTGCTGCTTCTGGTGCTTTTCCTGCTGCTTGGCGGGACCGCCCTGCGCCTGGCGCGCAATGACGGCTGGATCGCACCCGGCCTGTTTGTCGACAATGCCAACTACATCGGCATGGTGGCGTTCCTGCTCATCATGAATTCGGCCATCACTTGGCGCTACACCGATCTGCGCAGCGAGAAAGAGGCCGCCCAAGCCGAGGCATTGCGGGTCACGCGGCAAGCCGAGCGCGACTTGGAAACCAAGGTTGCGTTGCGCACACAAGAGCTACGCGAAGCCATGGCGCAAGTCGAGGGCGCGCTCTCCCTCGAGCGCCGCGCACAGGAAGAGCAGCGGCAATTCCTAGCCACGGTCTCGCACGAGCTGCGCACGCCGCTGGCCGTGATCGACGCCACCGCGCAGAACCTCGACCTGGATGATCCGCACGCCGACCCGCTGACCACCGCTCGCTACCAGAAGATCCTCCGCGCCACACAGCGCTTGACCGTGCTGCTGAACGATTCACTGCATGAGGATGGCTTCGAACTGCTGCGGCACAGCTCCCACGCGGCGCCAACTGATCTGGCGATCCTCATGAAGGACGCCGCCGCTGCCGCCAGCTTGCTGTCGGAAGGGCATCGCCTCGAAGTCGAAACACAAGACTTGGACGAAGCGTTCATGTGCGATGCCAGCCTGCTGCGCCTGGTGCTGCGCACGCTCGCCGACAACGCCGTGAAGTACACGCCCCGGGGCACCCGCATCGTGCTGCGCGGAAAGCGGTTGAGCGATGGTGTTGAACTGCAGGTGGAGGATGACGGGCCAGGCATCGGGCCGGCCGATCTTCCGCACGTTTTCGAGCGCTTCTATCGAGGCCAGAACGTGGGCCAGAAGCCCGGCACCGGGCTGGGCCTTCCGCTGGCCCGGCGTATGGTCGAAATGCAAGAGGGCAGCCTGCGCCTGGACAGCACGCCGGGGCGCGGCTGCCGCGTGACCATTTTCCTGCCGGCGATCGCGGCTGGATCTCAGGCCAACGAGATCGGCTCCGCAAAAGCGTAGCCAAGGCGATGGGCTGTCTTGAGAGGCAGCACAGTACCCGCGACGTTGCGCCAGCGTTGACGTAGGCGGCTGACCATCGTCTCAAGCCGCCGCTCGTCATAGTCGAGCCATTCGTAGCCCAAGATCTCTGCAATCTGACGGCGGCTGACTGGCTGCGTCGGATGACGCGCGAGGAGTTCGAGCAGACGACTCTCGCTGGAAGAAACCTCAAGGCGGCTGCCCTGTGGGGCCACAAGCGCCCCAGCCTGCCGCTCAAGGCGCCAGTTTGTCACCACCCGACGGCTCAGCGCTCGGAGGATCGCATCGAGTTCCAGAAGCTTGATCGGCTTAACCAGATAGTGGTCAGCACCGCCGCCCAGGCCTGCAACCTTGTCCTGGGTGTCACCGCGGGCGGTCAGCATGACGATGCCGCAGCCGTTCTGCTGCTCCCGCAACCAACTGGCCGCCTCGAACCCATTGCCATCCGGCAACATCACGTCGACGACGGCAATACTGGCTTGCAATGCCAGTTCTCGAAACTCCGCCACCGTACCGGCCTGGCTGACGGTCCAACCACGTTTTGTCAGGAAGGCCGCAATTTCTTCGCGCAACCCGACCTCGTCCTCAAGCAACAGTACCGTTCCCATATCCAAACCGAAAAATTGCCCTGACACGCAATACGGTCAAGTCATTAGAAACTTTAGGGCGCCGTGAGTCCTCCCGCCCCGCCCTGAGGGGGTTAACACCAACTGCGTCGTTTGACAGTTAGCCCTAGAATTCATCTATTCATATATATGACTAGAGCAATACGTGTTTCGAGTATCGCTCACGTCACCCGGAGGAGACCGCATGTTCGGCTGGTTCAAGGAGATTTCAAAAGGGGAGAAGCGCACCTTCTGGGCGTGCTTTGGCGGCTGGGCACTCGATGCGCTCGACGTGCAGATGTTCAGCCTCGTCATTCCCACCATCATTGCGGCGTGGCACATCGACAAGACCGAGGCTGGGCTGGTGTCGGGCGTCACGCTGGTGGCCTCGGCACTGGGCGGCTGGATTGCCGGTGCGCTAACCGACCGCTTCGGCCGCGTACGCACGCTGCAGATCACGGTGCTGTGGTTTTCCATCGCAACATTCGCCTCGGCCTTCGCACAGAACTTCGAGCAGTTCCTGGTGCTCAAGGCCATCCAGGGTTTCGGCTTTGGTGGGGAATGGGCCGCCGGCGCCGTGCTGATGGCCGAGAGCATTCGCGCCAGCCATCGCGGCAAGGCCATGGGCACCGTGCAGAGCGCGTGGGCCGTGGGCTGGGGCGCGGCGGTACTGCTGTATGCGCTCACGTATTCGTTCATCGAACCGGACCTTGCCTGGCGCGTGATGTTTGCCGCAGGTCTGCTGCCAGCGCTGCTCATCATCTACATCCGCCGGGGCGTGCAAGAACCCGTGGTTGCCAAGACGGAAGTGAAGGCTGATGCGATGCCGGTGTCACGCTTTCCGTTGCTCGACATCTTCCGCCCGCAGGTGCTGCGCATGACGCTGATCGGCGGCCTGCTGGGCGTGGGCGCACACGGTGGCTACTACGCGCTGATGACGTGGTTGCCGACGTATCTGAAGACGGAGCGCCACCTGTCTGTGCTCGGCACCGGCGGCTACCTGGCGGTCATCATCTTCGCATTCTGGTGCGGCTGCGTGGCCAGCGCATGGCTGCTGGACGTGATCGGCCGGCGCGGCAACATCTTGCTGTTCTCGTGCTGCTGCGTGGTCACCGTGCTGGTGTATTTGCTGGTGCCGTTGTCTGACGGCGCGATGCTGGTGCTGGGCTTTCCGCTGGGCTTTTTTGCCGCCGGCATTCCGGCCAGCATGGGCGCGCTGTTCAACGAGCTGTACCCGCACGGCGTGCGCGGCACGGGCGTAGGCTTTTGCTACAACTTCGGCCGCGTGGTGTCTGCCGCCTTCCCGGTGCTGGTGGGCAAGATGAGCGCATCAATGTCGCTCGGCACGGCCATTGGCATTGACGCGGCCATCGCCTATTCGATTGTTGCGGTGGCGGTGCTGATGCTGCCCGAGACACGCGGCCGCGATCTCGCCGCTGTCACTGCTTGATTTCCAACAACAACACCATGTGCCCGACGCCCTTCACCCGTCGCCGCCAGGAGACCCCATGCCCACTCGCCGCGCCTTCAACACCGGGTTGCTTGCCATGCTAGGTTCCACTGCCCTTGCCGGGTGCGCCACCAACGGCACGCGTGAAAGTACAGCGCGCATGACCGGCATCGATACCCATGCGCACGTGTTCGAGCGTGGCCTGCCGCTGGCCAATGCGCGCCGCTATGCGCCGGGCTATGACGCACCGCTGTCTGCCTACCTCGCGCAACTCGACGCGCACGGCCTGTCGAACGGCGTGCTGATCCAGCCGAGCTTTCTGGGCACCGACAACAGCTATCTGCTGGCCGCGCTCAGGCAGGCACCGCAGCGCCTGCGTGGCGTGGCCGTCATCGACCCCACCGCGCCCGAGACCCTGCTCGCGCAGATGCGCACCGAGGGCATCGTCGGCATCCGCCTGAATCTGATCGGCGCGCCGGACCCGCAGTTGAAATCGCCCGTGTGGCAAACCGCGCTCGCACGCCTGCATGCGCTCGGCTGGCATGTCGAGCTGCATGTGGAAGCCCGTCGCCTGCCCACACTGCTGCCGCCCCTGCTGGAAGCCCAGGTGAACGTGGTGGTTGACCACTTTGGCCGCCCCGAACCGGCATTGGGCCTGGATGACCCTGGCTTTGGCGCGCTGCTCGCCGCTGGCCGCACACGCCGCGTGTGGGTGAAGATTTCGGGTGCGTATCGAAACGGTGACAACGGACGTGGTGAAGCCATTGCCATCGCTGCCATGCCGCGCCTGAAGGATTCGCTGGGCCTGGACCGCCTGGTCTGGGGCAGCGACTGGCCGCACACGCAATACGAGTCGCGCATCAATTACGACAAGATGTGGGCGTTCGTCGACGTACTGCTGCCCAACGCAGCCGATCGAAAACAGGTGCTGGTCGATACGCCGGCACAACTGTTCCGCTTCGTCTAAGACGGCCGGCGCGATACCCCATTTCGCCAATCGCGAATTTCGCTGCACGGGCCACGCTCCTACACTGGCCGCTCCTCGCCCTCACAAGAACACAGGAGCAGCCATGCAGCAGCATCGACTCGTCGACCAGCAATTCGGCCAGGTGGCCCAAGCCTATCTGACCAGTGCCGTCCATGCCCAGGGAGCCGACCTGGAAGCGCTGGCCACTCTGGCGCAATCGATGCCGCATGCCAAGGTGCTCGACCTCGGCAGCGGCGGCGGGCACGTGAGCTTTGCCATGGCGCCGCATGTGGCAGCCCTGGTGGCTGTCGACCTGTCGGAAGACATGCTGGCCGTGGTGGCGGCCGAAGCCGCCAGGCGCGGCCTCAAGCAGCTCCACACGCAAGCCGCCCGCGCAGAGGCCTTGCCTTTCGACGACGGCGCATTCGACATCGTCGCCACGCGCTTCTCCGCCCACCACTGGTACGACGTACGCGCCGGGTTGGCCGAGGCGCGCCGTGTGCTCAAACCCGGCGGCACGCTTGTCGTCGTCGACATCGTTGCGCCGGAAGCCCCACTGCTCGATACACTGCTCCAGACCGCCGAGGTGCTGCGCGATGCGTCACACGTGCGCGACTACCGTGTCTCCGAATGGCAAGCCATGCTGGCCGAAGCGGGTTTTCAGCCAAGCACGCCACACACCTGGAAGCTGACGATGGAGTTCGACACGTGGATTGCCCGCATCCGCACGCCGCAGGTGCGCGTTGATGCCATCCGTGACCTGTTCGACCGCGCCGCCGACGAAGCCCGCCAGTACTTTGCCGTGGCACCCGACCATTCGTTTGCCATCGACGCGATGATGATCAAAGCGGTCTAGTACGTTTAGTTCCATCCGTTCGAGGGGGGCCTTGCGGAGCCCCCTTTTTGGATTTCATTTAAGCCAGAATGAAAAAGATGTGACATCGAAACCCGTGCGCGAAGGCCTAGAAAGCCAGTAACCTTGAGGGTCGCCGACAGTCTGTGTCGGTAGTGGTACCCGGCGCATTGCGCCGGCCTCCGACCGTCATGTACGCCCTCCTCCCCGCCTTCGTTTCGTCGCTGTTCTTGTTCTACGGCGTCTACGTCGTAACGACGCGCGGCCGTACGCGTGCGAGCCTGGCATTTTTCGGCATGACGGTGCTCACCTGCCTGTGGCAGGGCATCTGGGCCTTCCTCTTCCAGGCCAACGATATCGGTGTGGCACAAGTGCTGGCCAAGCTCGGCTGGATTGCCATCATGCTACTGCCGACCATGCTGTACCACTTTGCGGTGGAGGTAGCAGAAAGCCCTAACGAGCAACGCTGGCTCATCGGTGCCTACGTGCTGGACGCCGTGTTGATCACGTTGCTGATGACCACCAACTTGGTAATCGACGGTGTTCAGCACTTCCACTTCGGCTTCTATCCAAAAGCGGGGCCGCTGGAGGTCGTACACATTGTGGAGACCGCCGTGCTTGTCACTCGCGGCATGTGGCTGCTCTATCTCGGCCAGCGACATGCCACGGCCGAGAAGCGCAAACGGTTGCTGACATGCCTGTTTGGCGTCGGCCTGATTTCGCTATCGGCTGTGGACTACGCGGTCAACTATGGCGCCGCCTTCTACCCGCCAGGCGTGCTACCGCTGGCGGTGGCACTGGGCATCATTGCGGTGGGCGTCGTGAAGTTTGACCTGATGCGCCCCTACGCGCTGGCTGCCACGGTTGCGCACGAAGTACGCACGCCACTGACCACCATTCGCTTGCAAGCCGCCGAGATTGCTCGTGCCTGGCCTGACCTGTATCGCGGCTATCAACTCGCCATCGACAATGGCCTGTGCCAACCACCAGCGCATCCAGCCATGCTGGAGCGGGTGTCAAAACTAGCCGGAGCCATCAGCTCCGAAGTGGCGTCCGCACACAGCGTGATCGAAATGGCACTGGCTTCCGTCACACTGGAACGGCTGGACCGACGTACCTTTGCCGCACACTCCCTGCGCGAATGCGTGGAGATGGCTGTCGCGCAATACCCGTTTCACACCGGCGAGCGCGAACGTGTACATGTGCAGGAATTCAACGCCGACTGGCGCTTCCTGGGTTCCGATACGCTGCTGGTGTATGTGTTGTTCAACCTGCTGAAGAACGCGCTGCACGCCATTCAGATCGCGCGCAAGGGCCAGATCGAGATCACCGCTCGCCAGGAAGGCGACAGCTATGTGCTCGCCGTCCGCGACAGCGCAACGGGCATTCCGCCCAGCGTACAGCGCCGCATCTTCGATCCCTTCTTTTCCACCAAGCACGTGGGCAAGGGCTCGGGCGTGGGCTTGACCTTCTGCCGCCGCGTAATGCAGGCCTTTGGTGGACGCATTCATTGCGAATCCGTGGTTGGGGAATACACGCTGTTCTCCATGCGGTTTCCCCAACCTCCTGCTATTTAGCCTTCAAGAACTTCAGCGTTGCTATGCCAGTTGCGGCAGCGCGTCCAGCTCGTAGGCCTTCACGCGCAAGCGCACGTGTTCCGGCAAACGCTGGATCGCACGTTCGGCATTTGCACACACCACCTGCTGATACCCCAGCGAGACCAGGCGCCCGCCTGAAACAAACCGGAACACCATGTAGAACGAGCATGGTTGTACGCGGAATGTATTCAGGTGGCACTCCACCCGTTGGAACGGGAATGTCTCCTCAACGAATTCCTGATGCGCCAGCTTGGTCACGAAGATGACGCGGCCGCTCATGAGCAGCTCTGCGTCAATGCATTCGTGAAACCAGCGTTCGCGCACCACGCCTTGCCACTCGAAGTACCGTGCGAAATACGTGTTGGCGTAGGCGTTGGAATCCTTCAGGTAAACATCGAAGGCGTGTTGGAAGGTCTGCTGCGCAGAAGCGGTTTCGGGTACGTCGGCACCGCGCAGATAGTGGTCAACGACTGCTGCAATGGATTGGCCTGTCGGCATTACTGACTCCAAGAATGAAATGGCTGCTGGCGGCAACCGCGCATGTGCGGCATTCCCACACATGCCTTCATTCTTCCGATGCCGGTATCACTTCGTAACAGGCCTATGCCGTATCCCTACGGATTGCCGGTTCATTCCCCACCCGCAACACTGCGCAACCCCGGCGCAGCCTGATGAAAACGGAACGTATTCCGCCCGTTGCGCTTGGCCTCATAGAGCGCCGTATCGGCGTGCTCGAACAGCACATCCAGGCGTTCGCCATTTGGCGTCACGGCCACCACGCCGGCTGACAGCGTTACGTACGGCGCCACCGTGGATGCCGCATGCGGGCGCGCCTGCTCGGCCACCGTGGCCACCACACGCGCCACCGCACTGCGCGCATCGTCCAGGTTCAGGTCGAACAACATGGCGATGAATTCCTCGCCGCCCACGCGGGCGATGAAATCATCGGGGTGGCGGCAGGCCATGACAAGCGTGTCGGCCACCATGCGCAAGCAGTCGTCGCCTTGCAGGTGGCCGTAGGTGTCGTTGTATTGCTTGAAGCAGTCGATGTCGAACAGCGCAAGCGTGACGGGGCGACTGTCGCGGCGCGCGTGGTCAAGCAGGCGCGGTGCCTGCATCTCGAAAAAGCGGCGGTTGAACAGGTGCGTGAGCGAATCACGGTTGACGTCGTTCTCGAGCAGGCTGAGCTTGGCCTGCGTGCGCTGCAGCTCGCCGCGCAGTGCATCTTGCGCACTGACCATGCCGGCACGCTGCAACTGCTCGACCGTCACGTCGCGCAACAGCAGGAAAACGCCGGTGTGCCGGCCACGCGCATCGATCAGCCCCTCAAGCGTGATCTCCAGCGTGCGGCCCGTGTCATGCAGCCAAACCTGATGGCGATTGGGCAAGCGTGTGCGTTCAAACTCGCGCAGGATGCTCGGCACGTTCAGCACATCGGGCGGCGGCGCGTGCAGCCGCGCAGTGGGCAGCAGGTAACGTGCGGCAGCGTTGATGCTGGCGATGGTTCCGTCACGGGCCAATACGATGCAGCCATCGCGCATGGCTTCGATGATCTTGCCGCGCGCATAGGCGGCGGTATCGCGCAGGCGCGGGCGCAGCACCACCCAACCGAGCAGCGCAGTGCTGATGGCGAAGGTGGCGGGTGTGAGATCGCCGCCCAGGGCCGTAGTCCAGCGTTGCAGATAGGCCAGATGGGCAACCAGCGGCAGCAACTGCCCGCCAACGAGTGCCAGTCGCACCTGCGTGCGCGTGGCGGCGTGGGCGTACAGCACGTTGACGGTGTCGCTGGTGGGCAACGTCAGCAGCACCAGGCTCATCGCCAGCAGCACGTAGTTGTAGGCGGTGCCAACCCAGAACACCGGCCCATGGTCAAAGACGGCCCGCTGAACGCCGTCGATGATGACAAAACGCGCATCCAGCCAGACAAGGTGATGCAGTTCGTTGGTGGCAACCAGCCCCAGGAAGGCCGCAGCCACGAGCAGCGCGATCACCCAACCTGCGCGCACGACCGGCAATGTATTCAGTTCGGGCCGTGTGAGGCCAAGCACGAGGCGCAGCCAGGCGGCCGGCACCATCATGATCCCGAGGTAGGCCACCTTGGCCCAGCCCACGCGAACGGGCATTTCGAAGGTAACCACCTCCATGAGCCGCGCGCCGCTCCACAATGCAGTGCCCAGCGCTAGCAGCATGAAGGCGGAGACTTCCGCGTCGTCGCGGCGCGGCCATGACAGGCCGATCAAGGCAATGGAAACGAGGGCAGCACAAGCCAGCGCGGCAATCAGCATGATCCGCGCTCCCGACGCCCACCGCGATGTCCGAGAGAATGCCGACGGAGGTTGCCGCCGGCTGGCTGGTTCACGTTGTACTCCCCCGTCCGTTTATGCCTGTTTTTTCTTTTTTGCCAGTGTATCGGCTGCGCCGCTGCGATGGGTAAACGCGTGGTGCACGCTCGATCACCTGTCAAGCCCTATCGGCGGTCAATGTAAAAACTGAAGCACCATGTTAGGGCACTCGCCCCACAACGGGGCAGCGCGCATATCGATCTGCCAACGAATTCGTTTGCGCGGTGCAGCATCCACTTTACGCTGGGCCCCTCAAAATCTTCAGGGGGTTGTCATGCAGGCAGAAATCACGGGGCATTTTTCGTTGCGGGGGTTGGCACAGGGATTGGCAAAATCGTCGCGTCAGGCGGTCGGCGTGGTCATCGGGGCAGCACTGGCGTTGGCGGTGCTGCATGCACCCGCCGCCCGGGCCGATCGCCTGGACGACATCAAGAAGGCCGGCGTGCTGCGCGTGGGCGTATTCGACGCCAACCCGCCATTCGGCTATGCCGACGCCAAGACGGGCCAGCCGGTCGGCCTGGATGTCGACTACGCGCAGGAAATCGCCAAGAAGCTGGGCGTCAAGCTGGAACTGCGCGCCACCAACCCGGCCAACCGCGTGCCATTGCTCACCTCGGGCAAGGTCGACCTGATTGCCGCCAACTTTACGATTACCGACGAGCGCAAGAAGCAGATCGACTTCAGCACGCCGTACTTTGCGAGCGGCCTGCAGTTCATTGCCAAGAAGGGCCTCCTCAAGCAACCGGATGATCTGAAGAAGGATGGCATCCGCCTGGGCGTGGATAAGGGCACCACGCAGGAGACCACGTTGCGCGAGGGCTATCCCAACGCGCGCGTGATTGCCTATGACGACTCCCCGCTGGCGCTGACGGCGCTGCGCAGCGGTGCCATCCAGGCGTTTGCGCAGGATGGCGCCAAGCTGGGCGCGTTGCTGGCCACGCTGCCCAATCGCAGCGAACTGGAAATCTCGCCGTTCGTGTTGACGCGCGAGTACATGGGGGTGGGCGTGCCCAAGGGCGAGACGCAGCTCACCGCCACGATCGACCAGATCCTGCAGGGCCTGGAAAAGGACGGCACCGCCGCCCGCATCTATGACCGCTGGTTTGGCCCAAAGAGCACAGCACCATTGCCGCGCGACTTCGTGATCGGCAGCACCAAGTGAGCTTGAGCCTGCCGGCGTTCCTCCAGCCCCTGCCGCCGCGTTACCTCGGCTGGATGCTGGAGGGCTTTGGAATGACGCTGCTGGTGTCGGCCGCGGCCATTGCCGGGGGCATGGTATTGGGCCTGCTGCTGACCGCCCTGCGTGCCAGCGGCCAACCTTGGCTGTACCAGCCCGCGCGCGGGCTGGTTGCCTTTCTGCGCAAGACGCCGCTGCTGGTACAGCTGTTCTTCTGGTACTTCGGGGCCGCGCAGTTGCTGGGCGAAAACGTGGTCGGCGCCATCACGGGCTGGGGCGGCATCGCGCTGGGCACCTGGCAGTTACCCGCGCCATCGTTTGAATTCCTGACAGCGGCATTTGGTCTTGCACTGTATGCCGGAGCCTTCTTCTCGGAGGAACTGCGCGCCGGCATCCGGGCAGTGCCGCGCGGCCAACGTGAGGCGGCCTTGTCGCTCGGTTTCACACCCGGTGCAGCCTTCCTGCGCGTGGTGCTGCCGCAGGCGTTGCGCGTATCGGCACTGCCGCTGCTGGGGCAATGCGCCAATACCATCAAGAACACCTCGCTGGCCATGGGCATCGGGCTGGCGGAACTTTCCTACAGCGCGCGACAGGTGGAAACCGACACGTTGCTCGCCTTCCAGGCCTTTGCCGTAGCAACCGTGCTGTATGCGGTGGTGATCTTGCTGCTGCAGTGGGCGGCGCCGCGGGTGCTGCGGCGATTGAGGTGGGTATCGACCTCGACCGCTGGGCTGGCTGGAGCAGCGGCATGACGGCAGAGGCAATCCTCCTGCACCTGCGGTATCTGCTGGTCGGCCCGTATCCGAACGGGCCACTGTCAGGTGCAGCTCTCACCTTGTGGATGGCGCTGCTGGCCTGTGCGGCAGCCACGGTGGTAGGGATCGGCTGTGCACTGCTGCTGGACCGCCTGGAAGCCATGCCGAACCTGCGCTGGCTGGCACGCGCACTGCGCGGCACGCTGGCAACGCTGCGCGCCATCCCCGTGCTGATGCTGATGTTCTGGGCGTACTTCCTGATCCCGATGGCGCTGGGCGTGGCCGTGCCGGAAACCGCCACCGTGATCACCGCACTGGCCGCCGTGGGAGCTGCCTACATCGCACAGAGCATGGAGGCCGGCCTGCGTGCGGTGGGCGCCGGGCAACGTCATGCGGCGCTGGCGCTGGGCATGCGGCCCACACAGGCGTTGCTGACAATCGTGCTGCCGCAGGCGTGGCGCATCATGCTGCCGTCGCTGGCCAATCAATGGGTGTCGACGGTCAAGGACACATCCCTCGCCTATATTGTGGGCGTAGTGGAACTGTCCACCGCCGCGGGCCAGGTCAACAGCCGCACGGTGGCGTATCCGGCTGAAGTGTTTGGCGCCGTTGCCGTGCTGTACTTCCTGCTGTGCAGCGGGATTGAGGCGTTGCCCAATTGGTTGCGTGCAACCTCCTCGCCGCAGGTGGAAATGTCGGCCTGGAAGCGCTTCCTGCGCTGGCGGGCCCGCCCCGTTGCAGACGCGGTGACGTAGCGCAG
This sequence comes from Ralstonia sp. ASV6, assembly GCF_016429285.1. Lineage (GTDB taxonomy): Bacteria > Pseudomonadota > Gammaproteobacteria > Burkholderiales > Burkholderiaceae > Ralstonia > Ralstonia flaminis. Next base: position 7,027 of record NZ_JAELUI010000070.1, on the reverse strand, counting down.
TTGCGTAGGTCAGCGGCTAACTTGTGTTAACAAAACGCCGGTATCATCGAAACATGACCGATACTCGCGCTACCGCCCATCTCTATCCCGCGCACGACCTGGCGATCTGCACCGACGCCAACACCGCTGTCGAGCGCATCACTGCCATTTACGAGCGCTCCGCGCAGACGATTCGCGACCGCTTCCACGCCTTCGCGCGCGGTGAAGACTGCAGCGAAGACGGCTCCGCCTGCTATCCGTACCTCGGCATCACCGTCGACCCGAGAACGCTGGTGAGCGATGCGCGGCCGGCCTGGGGCACGGTGGCGTATCCGGGGGTGTACGGCACCACGCTCACGCGGCCGGATCTCTTCCGCGAGTACTACCGCACGCAGATCGAGCGCCTGCTGCACTATCACAACAGCCCGGTGGTGGTGGGCGTAAGCAACCGGCCGATTCCGCTGCCGTTCGTCGTAGAAGCATCGACGGTGGACATCACGCCCGAGCAGGCACGCGCGCTGGGTGGCGCGTTCACGCTGCCCGACCTCGCGCAGATCGATGATTCCATCGCCAACGGCACCTACCGCCCCGAGGGTGATGCACCGCAGCCGCTGTCGATGTTCACCGCCGAGCGCGTCGACCTGGCCCTGCAGCGCCTGTACCACTACACCGCCACGCACCCGAAGCACTTCCAGCGCTTCGTGCTGTTCACCAACTACCAGCGCTACGTCGATGAGTTTGCCGCGCTCGGCCGCAAGCTGATGGAAGACGGCAACGACGAGGGCTACATCCGCTTTGTCGAACCCGGCGATACGGTGCACGAACTCGGCACCCCGGCGCCCGATGACGCGCACCGCATCAAGGGTCTGCCACAGATGCCCGCCTACCACCTGGTGCGCGAAGACCGTCTGGGCGTGACGCTGGTCAACATTGGCGTAGGCCCGTCCAACGCCAAGACCATCACCGACCACCTGGCCGTGCTGCGCCCGCACTGCTGGATGATGATCGGCCACTGCGGCGGCCTGCGCCGTTCACAGCAACTGGGCGACTACGTGCTCGCCCACGCCTATGTGCGCGATGACCACGTGCTCGACCAGGATCTGCCGCCGTGGGTGCCCGTACCGCCCATCGCCGAAATCCAGGTGGCGCTGCAGGAGGCGGTGGCCCGCATCACGGGGCTCTCGGGCGCCGACATGAAATCACGCATGCGCACAGGCACGGTGGTCTCCACCGACGACCGCAACTGGGAGCTGAAGTACCAGGCGCTGTACAGCCGCTTCAACCAGTCGCGCGCGATTGCCATTGACATGGAAAGCGCCACGATTGCCGCCAACGGCTTCCGCCTGCGCGTGCCTTACGGCACCCTGCTGTGCGTGTCGGACAAGCCGCTGCACGGCGAGTTGAAGCTGCGTGGCATGGCCAACCTGTTCTATCGCCAGCGCGTGAGCCAGCACTTGGATATCGGCATGGAAGCCGTGCGCCTGCTGCGCGAAAACGGCGTCGAGGCGCTGCACTCGCGCAAGTTGCGCAGCTTTGACGAACCGGCGTTCCGATAAGGCATCACCGGACTGCGGAGCACGCCCTTTAGGGAAACTCCGATGGTCAAACAGGTCGCGCTTGCCCAAACTGCAGCGACCTTGTTTGACCAGTGGAGTTTCCCCATGCCCACCCAGTTCGCAGCCCGCGCAGCTTTCGCCCCCCAAACCCCGCGTCGCCCGCTGGCATGGCTGCCTGCCCTGCTGCTCGGCACCGCCAGCCTGACCAGCGCCGCAGACCTTTCCACGCCTGACGCCGAACGCTACGCCCAGGCGACCTACCGCGAATACCTCGACCTGCTGTCCCTGCCCAACGACGCCGTCGCCCCGGCAGACATCCGCAAGAACGTCGACTGGCTGGAGCAGGCCTTCCGCAAGCGCGGTTTCACGACACGGCAACTGGCCAACAACGGCAAGCCGATGCTGTATGCCGAATTCCCCAACAGCAACGCCGCGCGCAAGACCGTGCTGTTCTACATGCACCTTGACGGCCAGCCGGTGATTCCCGAGCAATGGGCGCAGAAGAGCCCGTGGACGCCCGTCCTCAAGCGCAAAACCGCGCAGGGCGGCTGGGAAGCAATCGATTCGGCGCAGCTCTTCAGCGGCCCGCTCGATCCGGAATGGCGCGTGTTCGGCCGCTCGTCCGCCGACGACAAGGGCCCGATCATGATGATGCTGGCCGCCATCGATGCGCTCAAGGCCAGCGGTGGCCAACCGGCAGTCAACGTCAAGGTGATCCTGGACAGCGAGGAAGAGAAGGGCTCGCCGACCATCGGCGAGGTCATGAAGGCGAACCATGACCTGCTGCGCTGCGACGCCATGGTGATCCACGACGGCCCCATGCACGCAAGCAACCTGCCGACGCTGATCTTCGGCAACCGGGGCGTAGCGCAGGCCAAGCTCACCGTCTACGGCGCGAAGGTGCCTTTGCACAGTGGGCACTACGGCAACTACGCGCCCAACCCGGCGCAGTTGCTGGCCAGCCTGCTGGCATCGATGAAGAACGACCAGGGCCGGGTGACCGTGCCGGGCTACTACGACCACGTCAAGATCAGCGAAGCCGATCGCAAGATCATGGCGGCCGTGCCCGACGACGAGGCCGCGCTCAACCGGCGCCTGGGCATTGCGCATGCAGACAAGGTGGGGGCCAACTACCAGGAGGCCATGCAGTACCCATCATTGAACGTGCGCGGCATGGCCTCCGCCGCGGTAGGTGACAAGGTGGCGAACATCGTGCCCGACACGGCTGTCGCCGAGCTGGACCTGCGCACCACGCCAGACTCCAGCGCGGCCTACCTCGGCAAGCTGATCGAAGACCACATCGTGCGCCAGGGCTACCATCTCGTGAAGAACACGCCGACGGACGAAGAACGCAGCCGCTACGGCAAGCTCGCCAGCTTCTCGTATCAGACCGAGGGCGCAGACGCCGCCGGCTCACCGATCGACTCGGCGGTGGGCAAGTGGGCCTACAAGGCGCTGACCGACAGCTATGGCACGAACCCCGTGCCAGTCCGCATCCGCATGATGGGCGGCACGGTGCCCACCGCCGACATCGTCGGCGTGCTGCAGGTGCCGTTTGCGATCATCCCGCTGGTCAATGCTGACAACAACCAGCATGCCGCCAACGAGAACCTGCGCATGGGCAACTACGTGAGCGGCGTGCGCACGATCTATGGCCTGATCACCAGCCCGCTTTGATCAACCCACTGCGCTAGACCGCGCGAAACAGTCCGTGCAAGCCTAGCGGCGCCACGCCGTTCAGGCTTGCCATGGCCACCGGCCCGGCGGATACATTCCGCGCATCGAACGCGGTCAGTTTGGTGCAGCCCGCGTCCACATCGAACACCGTGCCAATCAGCCAACCCTCACCTTCGCGGGCGTTGGGCGAGGCCGGCACAAACACGTGCTCTTCCACCATCACGCGGTGCCCGAAGCGGTACTGTTGAACCTGCCCTGAATCCGTATCGAAACGCATGACCGTGTCGAACCCATGCAGCGCCTGCGCATTGCCGGACGGCGCCGTGTGGGCCACGGTAAACAACGCGCGATGGCGCAAGGCCGTGCGGCGCGCGTCGACCTTCGGGAACTCCGCCACGTGCTCGGTGATGGCCTGATCGGCACTGCCGGTGCGCAGGTTCAGATGCAGTTGCGTCAGGCGTGCGCCGGGTGCCGGGCGAATCTGCCCGCGCATCAGCTCACGCAGCGTGGTGGTAACGATGGTGGCGTCGTCCGAGCGTACATAGTCGAGGTGGATTTCCTGTCCATCTGGTGACGACCACGCATTGCCGAGGTGGAACACGAAGCCGGCCGGCAGTTGCAGCCAGCGCATGCGTGTAACGTCGTTCTTATCGAGCACCAGCACACGCATGCCCAACTCGGGGTGCCACTCATGCGCATCGAGAAAAGACATCCCCTCACGCGAACGCTCCACGTCGTAGATGAACGACGGCAGCAGGAACACCAGATGGTGCTGCGTTACGGCAAAGTCATGCACCATCGCCACGTCGGGCACCTTGACCGATTGCACACGCTTGAGCGCACCATCGGCGCCCACGCAATACACCGTCAGCAAGCCCGCCGCGCTGCTCACGCCAAAGTTCCACAGCGTGCCATCAGGCTCCACCTTGGGGTGGGCGGAGAACGGCATGCCCCTGTAGTCGTCACGCCAGGTCTGCACGCCCAGCGTGCGCAGCGAATTCGGATCGACGCGCGTGGCCGAACCGCCTTCCCACAGCGCGAGCATCTCGTTGCCGTGCATCACGAGGCTGGTGTTGGCCACGTTGATGCTGTCGGGCGTGCTGACCGGCTCCATGTCGGGGTTGGCGGTGCCGAAGGTTGCGCGCAGCGGCTTGCCGGCGGCGGTGTCGGCGACAAACTTGTCGGTGCGTACGAACACGCCGCGATGCGTGACACCCTGTTCACTGATGTCGTAGCGCTGGATCATGCCGTCACCGTCGAACAGGTGGTGGTAGCGCACCCCGCCAATCTCGTGCCGCGCAGGGCCGTTGCGGTAGAACGCACCGCGCAGGGCGGGCGGGAACGTACCCTCCACCTTGAGCGTGCTGGTTGGCATGTCCGTGCTGGCGCCCTGGTAACCCGCCAGCCACGGGTACTGCGCGCGGGCAGCGGCAAACCCCGCAGCCCACGGGTCGACGCTGGCTGCCATCACATCTTGCAGTGTCAGCCCAAACGGTGCGGCACCCAAGGCCGCGAGGAATGATCGGCGTTGCATGGCGAGCCCCCGGTTCAGTGGTCAGTGCAGATGGATGGTCACGCGCTGGTCGGCCTGTACGTCGATCGCAGCATCGTCGAAGGACGGCGCGCCGAAGCGGCCTTTTGCGTCGCGGCTGAAGCCGTAGGGCTCGACGGGAATGCCGGCCGGATTGGTGCCGAGCTTGCCGTCGTTGTTGACGTCATGGAAGACCGACAGTGCGTAGCGCCCCGCCGGCAAATCCGGATAGACGAAGGTGACGCTGTTGCCTGAGACGCTGTCGAGCACGGCAATGTCTGCGCGGGCGGCGGCTTCGGGCTTGAGCCAGCCGGCGGCATCGCGGAACATCGCTGCGCGCACCGCGCCCTGGCGGCCCTGCGCGCCTTCAACGACAACGGTGAGCGTGGCAGCGGATACGCCAGCCGCGGCCAGCATCAACACCAATGCAGCGCCCGCGCGGGACATCATCGGTGCCGAGAACATTGCAGTCATGGGAGTCTCCTGAATTGGCATGGCCGGATCGGGCTCCGGCGGTCAGGAGGCAGTCTAGGCAGGCGCCCGAGGGGCGTCGCCCACGGTGCGACGAAGTGCAGGCTGCGGGGTGCAAACGGTCGCTTGCGTGCGATGAATGGGTCACGCCAGCCGTGGGGTACCGCTCAAAAAGCGCAGGCACGTACACAAAAAACGCCCGCGGCGCGGCGAGCGTTCCTAGCAATGCGGCGACAGGCTGGAGAGGCGGTGCTCGGCCAGCAACACGCTGGCGCTCACGGCAAGTTGGGCTGAGATGAATCCCTCAGGCATCTCAACGTCCTCCCAGTCACACACGACGTGGCCTGCGCGGCAGACCTGGAATCGCGCCGTCCAGCGGCGGTCGTCGCGCTGCAGGGGATCAACGAGGATCACGTGCGCGCCGTGTGTCACTTCCTGAATCGGCATAGTGTTCCCCGTTCATCGTCGTCGGAAGTTCACCTTATCAAAGACGCGTGACACGAATCTGTCCGCTGCACACCTACAAACGGGGGAGAGCAAACGTTGAACACTCCCCCAGTGCGCTTCAACCGACCAGTGGATCAGGCCGCGCAGATGACCGCGTGCCCGGCAGCGGAGAGTTGTCAGGGCCGTAGTACGTAAAGACGGCCGAGAACTTGACCGTGCCGGTCTGGTTGGCGCGTGCCGCGTGGAAGGTATTGCAGTGGAAGAGCAGCACGTCGCCGGGCAGCAGCGGCACGGGGCGCGCGGTGTCGATCAGATCCCGGTTCTCAGGCAGATCCTGGCGCAGGAACAACTTGGCGTCGAAACGCTCGGCGGGCAATTCGAGCGTGTGGCTGCCGGGGATGACCCACAGGCAGCCGTTGTCGACCGTCTCCTCCACCAGCGCAAGCCATGACGACACCAGTTCGTTACGCGCGAACGACCAATAACGGCTATCACGATGCCAATGCGTGGCGGTGCCGAAGGCCGGGTGCTTGGTCATCACGCAATTATGGTGCGCGAGCGAGAGGTGCACCGGGCTACCGATCAGTTGTGCGATTGGACCGGCAACACGCGCGTCGCGCGCCCATTCTGTGTAAGGCGTGCCGCGCGAATCGGCGTCGAGCAGGCGGCGCACGGTGTGGCCACCCTCCGCCTCGCGCGACGTAGGTGCACCGGCATAGCCGACGTCGGTTTCCAGTTCTACGGGCGGAATGGCGCGCGCCAGTGCATCCTGGGCGGCCGCCAGCAAGGCCGCACACTCGTGCTGACTAGCCAGGCCGCGCAGGACGAGGTAGCCGTGCTCGTTGAAAAATGCCTGTTGCTCAGGGGAAAGCGATTGCGCGGAGGTGGGCGCAGGAGTGCGCGTGTCGACAGACGCGGTCATGGCAGGAGAATCGTACGAAGACGGCGAAAGACAAAGAGTGTAGCGCGCCGCCGCACTGCCTGCCGATCAACCCCTAAGCCAGCTCTGCCCTGGATCAAACGTCGTACGAGTCGACGTGGCCGCGCCTTACCAAAAAGCCTGCTGACCCGATAGACGGAAATACTTCGCGATCACCATCAAACCGAGCAGGCGCTCCTGATCGCGGTTCAGGAACTGCGCCACCCATTGATTGGCGTTGCGGATGATCGTCAATGCGTCGCCAGGGAATTTTTGGTAATGCTCCATTTTTTCCTGGAGATCGGAAAAATCATCCTTCAGCAGAACATAGTGCACATCGGGAATCAGCCTACCCTCCATGAACCACGTCTCATACCGGGGTCGCCGCATGAAGCAAAGCGAATTGGATGACATGATCCATTTCAGATTGGTGGCAACGTCATTCCC
>NZ_JAELUI010000532.1 GCF_016429285.1 Ralstonia sp. ASV6 | reverse complement strand
CCCCCCCCCCCCCCCCCCCCCCCCCCCCCCCCCCCCCCCCCCCCCCCCCCCCCCCCCCCCCCCCCCCCCCCCCCCCCCCCCCCCCCCCCCCCCCCCCCCCCCCCCCCCCCCCCCCCCCCCCCATTTTAATGACCCGCCCACCACCGAGATCTACACTCCACGGCCTTCGTCGGCAGCGTCAGATGTGTATAAGAGACAGATGCCGGCCCAGGCGGATACGTGATCCGCGGTGACGCCGTAGTCGTCGCGGCAGCAGTAGTCGGCGTACCAGTGCAGCGTGGCGGCCTGGTAGCCCTCGCGGTGTAGCCAGTCGCGGAAGGTGAGC
>NZ_JAELUI010000531.1 GCF_016429285.1 Ralstonia sp. ASV6 | reverse complement strand
CCCCCCCCCCCCCCCCCCCCCCCCCCCCCCCCCCCCCCCCCCCCCCCCCCCCCCCCCCCCCCCCCCCCCCCCCCCCCCCCCCCCCCCCCCCCCCCCCCCCCCCCCCCCCCCCCCCCCCCCCTTTTAAATGATCCGCCCACCACCGAGATCTACACTCCACGGCCTTCGTCGGCAGCGTCAGATGTGTATAAGAGACAGGTTGTGGGGCGAGCAGATCGCCAGCGCTTGCTGGTGTTGCTGGGCGCCGGCTACCTCACCGCCTGGAGCGTGTTCGGCCTGCTGGCACATGGGCTGCATGCGGTGCTGCTCGCTGGGGTGGCGCGGG
>NZ_JAELUI010000006.1 GCF_016429285.1 Ralstonia sp. ASV6 | reverse complement strand
CTGTGCACCATCCTTGATCTGATGCCGGCAACTCGTGCCATCTGCCACGACGATCGCCCCCGCCGCACGCTCGCGCACCGCCGGCAGTAGTGACAGTTCCGCCATCGCCTGCGAGGCGGCATAGTGCTCCGCCTCGTAGCCGAAGCTGCCAGCCATACCGCAGCACGATGATTCCACCGTCAGCACTTTCAGCCCGGGAATCCACCCCAGCACGGTCTGCACCGGCGTAAATGCGTCGAATGCTTTCTGGTGGCAGTGGCCATGTACCAATGCTTCAGGCGCGTCCAACGCTTTCAACTGCAGCGACAAGCGGCCAGCCTTGCGCTCACGCACAAGAAACTCTTCGAACAGGAAGGCGTGGTCAGCCAGTTGCCGCGCGGCATCGCCATAGCCATAGGTCAGGAATTCGTCTCGCATGGAGAGCAGACACGACGGCTCCAGCCCGACAATGGCAACGCCGCGCTCCAGGTACGGGCGCAATGCATCCAGCGTGCGGCGCGCCTCTGCCTTGGCCTCGTCGACCAAGCCGGCGGCGAGGAACGTGCGGCCACAGCAAAGTGGGCGTTCGCCGGGGCGCACGTTGAAGTGCACGGTGTAGCCGGCGGCTTCGAGCACGGCCTGCGCGGCGCGTGCATTCTCGGGCTCCTGCGTATTGCTGAAGGTATCAACAAAGAGCAGGACATCACGCGTGGCTGACTCGGCTGGCGCGACCGTTGCACGCACATCAGACAGGAACGGCTTGGCAAACCTCGGCAGCGAGCGCTGCGGCGCCAGGCCCATCCATTGTTTGACGCGGCCCGAGACAAACGGCACGCCATCGGCCAGCGCCAACACCCCACGTAAGCGCGTGGCCCAGGGTGCATAGCGCGGCAGATAGGCGACCAGGCGTTCACGCAGCGTGGTGCCGTGTGCGCGGTTCCACGCGTGGCGCGCCTCGATCTTGAAGCGTGCCATGTCAACGCCGGTCGGGCAGTCGCGCTTGCAGCCCTTGCACGATACACACAGGTCCAACGCGGCCTTCACGTCTTCACTGGCCAACCCATCGGGACCCAGCTGGCCCGACACCGCCAGACGCAGCGTGTTGGCCCGGCCACGCGTCACGTGCTGCTCGTCACGCGTGACGCGGTAGCTCGGGCACATGGTGCCGGCGTCAAACTTGCGGCAATGGCCGTTGTTGTTGCACATCTCTACGGCAGAAGCGAGACCGTGCGACAGATCCGTACCGGTGCCGGGTGCGGTTTCCTCCCCCGTGAGCGGATCGCGCTTGACGTTCCATGCCGACCAATCCAGCGCAGGCCGCATCGGCATGGCCGAATAGCCCGGCGCAAACCGGAAATGCTCGCGCGCATCCATGCGCGGTGGGTTGACGATCTTGTCCGGGTTGAAGCGATTGTCGGGGTCGAACAGCGCCTTGATCTCAGCAAAGGCCGCGTTGATGCGCGGGCCGTATTGCCAGGCCACCCACTCGCCACGACACAGGCCGTCGCCGTGTTCACCTGAGTACGCGCCCTTGTACTCGCGCACCAGCGCGGCAGCCTCTTCGGCAATCTCGCGCATGCGCTTGGCGCCATCGCGGCGCATGTCGAGAATCGGCCGCACATGCAACGTGCCGACGCTGGCGTGGGCGTACCACGTGCCTTCGGTCTCGTGCTTGTGGAAGACCTCGGTCAGCTTGCTCGTGTACTCAGCCAAATGTTCAAGCGGCACCGCACAGTCTTCAATGAAGGACACCGGCTTGCCGTCACCCTTCATGCTCATCATGATGTTCAGGCCGGCCTTGCGCACATCCCATAGCGCCTTCTGCGGGCCGGCCTCGGGTATCTTCACCACGCTGTCGGGCAGGCCCAGATCGGCCATCAGCTCGCTCAGACGATCGAGCTGCGCGAGCAGTGCATCCCGCGTCTCGCCGGCAAACTCCACCAGCAGGATGGCCTGCGGCTCGCCCACCAGCGCCTTCTCGATGACAGGCCGGAAGGCGGGGTTCTCCATCGACAGGTCGATCATCGTGCGATCGACCAGCTCCACCGCCACGGGCCTGAGCTTGACGATGTGCTGCGTCATGTCCATCGCCTGATAGAAGGTTGGGAAGTTCACGACCCCCAGCACCTTGTGCGCTGGTAGCGACGCCAGCTTGAGCGTGATCTGGCGGCTGTAGGCCAGCGTGCCCTCTGAGCCGACCAGGATGTGCGACAGGTTGGCGTGCCCATCGTCGGTGTAGGCGCGCGGGTTCTGGCAATCGAACAGATCGATGTTGTAGCCGGCCACACGGCGCAGCACCTTGGGCACGCGCTCGATGATCTCGTCGCGCTCACGTTGGGCGATGCGCTCCAGCCCGCGCAGCAGCTCAAACGTGCGGCCACCGGCAATCCCGTTGACGACCGAGCCGAAATGGCAATCGCTGCCGTCGGCCAGCACCGCATCGATGGCGAGCACGTTGTGCACCATGTTGCCGTACTCGATCGAGCGCGAACCGCACGAGTTGTTGCCCGCCATACCACCGATCGTGCATTGCGCGCCGGTCGACACATCCACCGGAAACCACAGCCCATGCGGTTTAAGCCACGCGTTCAGATGGTCCAACACGATGCCGGGTTCGACGGTAACCGTGCGTGCCTGCGCATCGAACTCGATCACACGGTTGAGCCACTTGCTGTTGTCGATGACAAGCGCCTCGCCCACGGTCTGGCCGCACTGGCTGGTGCCCGCACCGCGTGCCAGCACGGGAATCTTCTGGTCGCGCGCAATGTCGAGCGCGCGCAGCAGATCGGCCTGGTCGCGCGGCACGACCACGCCCAGCGGCATGATCTGGTAGATCGACGCGTCGGTCGCATAGCGGCCACGGCTGGCACGGTCAGCCAGCACATCGCCGCGCAGTTCCTTGCGCAGTCGGGCAAACAGTGGTGAAAGCGCCGCGCCCTGCGAGGGCACGAAGCGCACGGGTTGGAGCAATGAGGCGGGGGTGCTGGCGTTCATGGCGGAGCAAGTGAAGAACAGCGTTTCAGGCGAGCGTGAAGCCCACGGGCGGCAGGCCGTCGATACGGCCAAACACGGCGTTCGGGCCGGTTGCTGTGTCTGGGAAATGCATGCCCGTGTACGAGCCGGTGGTGACAAGCGTGCCGGACGGCAGCGTCATGCCGCGCTGCGTGGCGTGATTGACAAGCCAGGGCAGCAAGCGGCGCGGGTCCCCCGCGGGGTTGGCCGGCGCACAATCGACCACGTTGCGGCTGTTCACGGTGAATGACAGGCTCGGTGCCACGAATGGAAAATCCGCGCGATACGCCACCACCTCGCCCATGACCAACGCGCCGTGGTTCTGCAGATCGGCAAGCTGCGCGAACCGGTCGACGGCCGGCCACTCGTGGAAGCGGCTGGAGACGATCTCCACGGCGGCGGCCATGTAGGCGATGCCGTCCAGCACCTCGGCATCGTCGTACGGCTGCGCACGTGCAGCGAATGCGCGGCCAAAGCAGAAGGCGATCTCCAGTTCCAGCCCCAACGGGCGAAACGCATGCTGCGGCAACTTGGCGCCGTGAAAGTGCAAACCACTCTGGGGCAAGGGTGAGCACTGAATGGGCGCGTCCGGTCCTTTGGCGCCCACTTTCCATGCACCGATGGTGGTGCCGCGGGCAATCAGCAGCTGCGCTTGCGCGGCATACGCCGCCTCTGCGCTGGTGGGGATGAGTTCGTGCGGTAGCTCGGCAAATGCAACGCCGCCTTGCCAGCCGGCCGCAAGGCGTTCGGCCAAGGTCTCTGTGGAGTCGATCATGGGAAAGCGTGAGATTGGCGGGTGCCACCGCAGCGGCACCCGGTTGGCATCAGGTTCACATCAGGCCGGTGAACGTTCGGTGGCCACCGGTGCTGCGGGGGGATTGGCAAAGCGGCTCTCCGGCTGCATGCGGAAAGCCAGCACCACACCCAGGCCCATCAGCACCATGCTGCCGATGAAGGGCAGCTCCCAACTGCCGAAGCGGTCGATCACGTAGCCGGAGATAACCGGCGACAGGATGGCCGCCAGCGCGGAGCCCGAATTCATCATGCCGCTGGCCGTGCCCGAGTGTTCCGGTGCAATGTCCATCGGCACGGCCCACATCGGCCCGATCGTCATCTCGGCAAAGAAGAAGCCGGCAGCCAGACACGCCATCGATACATACAGGTCGTGCATGAACAGCAACGGCAGCAGCGACAGCATGGTCAGCAGCATGCACAGCGCCACCATCCAGCTGCGGGCACGCTTGAGGCTGCCGGTCCGGGCGTAGATCTTGTCAGTCACGATGCCGCCCAGCGTGTCGCCCACCACCCCAGCAAAGAAGACGGCTGAAGCGAACACGGCAGACTTCTTCAAGTCCAGCGAGTAGCTATGCAGGAAGTACTGCGGGATCCAGCTCAGGAACAGCCAGAGCGTCCAGCCGTAGCAAAAATAGACCACCGTCACGGGCGCCATGCGCTTGAACAACGGACCCCACGGCACGCTGGTCGGCTTCTGCTTGGGGGCAGGCAACACGTCGAGTTCCTGCTGCGTGATGCGCGGGTGGTCTTTCGGGTGCTCGGTGTAGACCAGCGCCCACAGCACCACCCAGACCAGGCTGATGACACCGCAGATATAGAACGACTCTCGCCAGCCATACACGGCCATGATGGCCACCACGGCGGCCGGGGCGACGGCATTGCCGACACGCGCGAACGCATGGGTGATGCCCTGCGCAAAGCCGCGCTTCTCGCGCGCCACCCAGCGCGACATGGCCGCCGTGGCCGCCGGGAAGGTCGCGCCTTCACCCAGGCCCAGCAGCAGCCGCGCGGCCAGCAGCGAGATCAGCCCACTCGCCATGCCTGTGAGCAGCGTGGCGATAGCCCACAGCACGCCGCACACCAGCAGCGTGCGGCGCGCGCCAAAGCGATCGCTCACCCAGCCGCCGATGATCTGGAACACAAGATACGGATACGCAAACGCGGAGAACACCAGCCCGATCTCCGTCTTGTTCAACCCGAACTCGTTGCCGAAGCCCGCAGCTGCGGTGCTCACATTCACGCGGTCGAGGTAGGTGACGAAATACATCACGCATAGCATCACCAGCACGACGTTGGTCGCTCGGAACAGCTTCATGTCTTGTCTCCTTGGTGGTGGGCCTGCAGCAGAGGCCGGCTCTTTGTCCGGCTGCTTGGTCGCTGAGCGATCGGGCGGGGCGCACGCCGCCCTGGCCACGCGCCGACTGAGTCGTACGGCGCAGCCATCGCTGTCTGCTGGAGGGGTGCTTCGTTTAGGAGGGCGCCGGTTGTGGGTCAGCGCCCTCGGGTTGGGAGAACGCTCAGGCAGCCGCGCGCAAGGCGGGCGTGTGCGTGTGCGAGGCCAGGTACTCCATCGCTGCGACCACGCCGCTGGCGGCCACCGGCACGCCGGCCAACTTGAGGCCCATCTCGCAACCGGTGAGCGTGGCCATCAGCGTGAGGTCGTTGCAATCGCCCAGGTGGCCGATGCGGAACATCGTGCCGCGAATCTTGCCCAGCGCCTGCCCCAGCGACATGTCGAAGCGTTCGTAGATGATCTTGCGCACGGCATCGGCATCCACGCCCTCGGGCATCATCACGCCGGTCAGCACGGGGCTATAGACAGCCGGGTCGGCACACTGGATCTGCAGGCCCCACGCACGCACCGCACGGCGCGTGGCTTCGGCCAAACGCTCGTGGCGCGCGAATACATTGTCCAGCCCCTCGCCCAGGATCATGTCGAGCGCTTCCGACAGGCCATAGAGCAGGTTCGTATTGGGTGTGTAGGGCCAGTAGCCATTCTTGTTGGCTTCGATGATCTCTTCCCAGCCCCAGAACGCGCGCGGCAGTTTGGCGTGCTTGCTGGCCGCGATGGCCTTGGCAGACAGCGCGTTGAAGCTGATGCCCGGCGGCAGCATCAACCCTTTCTGCGAACCGGAAACGGTCACGTCCACGCCCCACTCGTCATGGCGATAGTCGGCCGAGGCCAGGCCCGAGATGGTGTCGACCAGCAGCAGCGCCGGGTGGCTCGCCGCATCGATGGCACGGCGCACCGCTGCGATGTTGGACGTCACGCCCGTCGACGTTTCGTTGTGCACCACGCAAACGGCCTTGATGGTGTGCGCGGTATCCGCACGCAGGCGCGCTTCAATCATGTCGGCCTGCACGCCACGCCGCCAACCCTCGATACCAGGCAAGCCGATGAACTCGGGCTTCAGGCCCAGCGCCTCGGCCATCTTCTTCCACAGCGTGGCGAAGTGGCCCGTCTCGTACATCAGCACCGTATCGCCGGGGCTCAACGTATTGGTGAGCGCGGCTTCCCACGCGCCAGTACCAGAGGCCGGATAGATGATCACCGGCTGCTCAGTCTTGAAGATCTTCTTGATGTCAGCCAGCACCTTGCGGCCCAGCGCGCCGAACTCCGGACCGCGGTGGTCGATGGTCGGATAGCTCATCGCCCGCAGGATGCGGTCGGGCACCGGGCTCGGCCCCGGAATCTGCAGAAAGTGGCGGCCGGCGGGATGGAAATCGAGTTGCAGCATCGCTGTCTTGTCTCCGTGGTTGAATCTTGAATTTTGCATGCAAAATACTCTATCAGAGAGTGCCGACGGATTCCAAGCTAAGAATTTGCCGAAAATGACGGTGTTTACCCGACGTTTGCAGTGCAATATGCGGTTGGAGCGAGTTGCAGTAAAATCATTGCAAGCAAGAAGAAAGGACTTTGCATGCAAGATTCAGAAGAAATGGGCGTGAGCAGCAGTGCGCCGGCACTGCCCCGGCTGGAGCGCCAGCGCCTGCATGACACCGTGGTCGAGCACCTGCGCAAGTTCATCGTGGAAGGCGTGCTGGCGCCGGGCATGCGCCTGAACGAGCGCGAACTGTGCGAGACGCTGGGCATCTCGCGTACGCCACTGCGCGAGGCATTCAAGGTGCTGGCGGCCGAGGGGCTGCTCGTGCTGTCGCCCAACCGCGGCGCGAGCGTCTACCGCATGAGCGAATCGGAGATCCGCGAGACATTTGAATTGATGTCGGGGCTGGAGGCGTTTTCCGGTGAGCTGGCCTGCGAGCGCATCACCCCCGTGGAGCTGGCCGAGATCAAGGCGCTGCACTACGCCATGCTGGCCTGCCGCGCGCAGAACGACCTGCCGGGCTACTACAGCCGCAACCAGGAAATCCACAACCGCATCAACGAGGCGGCGCGCAACTCGGCGCTGCGCAACACGTATGACGCGATCAACCGCCGCATCATGTCGATGCGCTTTCGCTCCAACCAGCACGTCGATAAGTGGGACCGCGCCGTGCACGATCACGAAGAGATGATCAAGGCGCTGGAAGCGCGCGACGGCAAGGCACTGGCGGGCATCCTGCGCCGCCACCTGCTGGAAAAGCGCGATGCCGTGCTGCAGATGTATCTGGAAGCGGAGCACGCACAAGGCGCGCGCAAGCTGGCATAGCCCGCAAGCCACAAACGGCCGGCACATGAATGCCGGCCGTCTTCACGCTGAACTGCTGATCAGGTACCGGTCTTCTGCACGACCTGCGCAACCTTGGCGCCGATCACCGTCCAGCGGCCATAGCGCTGCACCGCCGCCTCGTCAAAGTTGAAGCCGAGCCCTGCGCCGGTATGCAGCATGACGCGGCCCTGCTTGTGCTCCAGTTGCCGATCCACCAGGCGGCGGAAATTCAGTACCTGGTCATCCCAGAAGAATTCGACATAGCGCGCGTTGGGCGTGGCCGCCACCAGCGGTGCGTGCACATCGTGAAACCAATGCGGGCACATGACCACGCCGTAGCTGGCCGCCGTGGCCGCAATGCGTCGCCATTCGGTAATGCCGCCGCACACCACCGCATCGGTCTGCAGGATGGCTGCACCGCCCTTGTCCAGCAGCTCCTTGTGATACCAGCGGCCGTAGCCGATCTCTCCGGTGGCCACCGGCACGCGCGTCAGCTTGGCCAGGCGCGCGTGGTTGTCAATGTCGTCGGGCGAGAACGGCTCTTCCACAAAGTACGGGTCGTATTGCTCGATGCGGCGCAGGTGCTGCAGCGCCTGCGTGGTGTCTTGCCAGCCGTTGTTGATGTCGAGCATCAGCTCAACGTCCGGGCCGATGGCTTCACGCGCGGCTCGCACGCGCTTCTCTTCTTCCACGGGGCTCAGGCGGCCGGCCTTCATCTTCACGGCCTTGAAGCCCATGGCCACGTACGAGGCCATTTCCTCGCCCAGCATTTCAGGCGTCTTGCCATCCAGGTAGTAGCCGCCGCTGGCGTAGGCCGGCACGCTCTCCAGCTCGACCGCGCCCAGGTATTTGTGCAGCGGCACGCCGTGCGAGCGCGCGTTGAGATCCCACAGCGCGGTGTCCAGAATACTGAGCGCGCGCATAACGCAGCCGGCGCGGCCGTGCAGCAGCGCCTCCTGATACATCGTCTGCCACAAACCCTCGACGGCGTAGCTGTCCTTGCCGATCAGCACCGGCGCCAGCAGTTGCTCGACCGCCGCGCGCAGCACATCGCCACCCGCGTGGCCGACATAGCAAAAACCGATGCCTTCCACGCCGTCGGTCGACCTGACCTTGACCAGGCCGTACTGACGCTGCGCCACCGTGCGCGTGGCAAACGACGTCACACGATCCAACGGCACGCTGGCTACGCAGACCGAAACGGACTCAATTGTTGGCATTGCACTCTCCTCCAGTTAGCCGGCCACGACTGCAGCCGATGCGGGAAAGTGTGGAGTTTCAAGTCCGTCAGAAACAGTATCCTTTGCCTTCTTGAAACGATAGAAATTTTATCGATGGACTCCCGATACCTGCAGAGCTTTGTCCACGTGATTGAACTCGGGTCCATTGCGGAGGCGGCCCGGCGGCTCGACCTGACACCGGCTGCCGTGTCCCAGCGCATCAAGATGCTGGAGGACGAACTAGGCGTGCCGCTCGTGCGCCGCTCGGGCCGCACCGTTGCCGCCACGGAGGCGGGCGAACGCATTCTGGAGCGCGCGCGCGGCGTGCTACGCGGCATCCGGGATCTGCAATCCGATCTGTCCGATGCAACGGCGCTGACCGGGCAACTGCGGCTGGGCGGCACGCCCACCATGATGACGAGCCTGATCCCCGATGTGCTGGCCAAGCTGCTGGCCGCGCATCCGCAGATCGACCTCTACCTGGAGCCCGGCAACTCCAATGATCTCTACCGCAAAGTCGTCGACGGCGACCTCGATGCCGCGCTGCTGGTGCAGCCGCTATTTGATCTGCCCAAGAGTTGTGGATGGCAGACCTTGCGTGAGGAACCGCTGGTGCTGCTGACCACCGCCGCCATGCACGTCGATGATCCGCACACCGTGCTGCAAACCCAACCCTTCATCCGCTATGACCGCAGTGCTGTCGGCGGGCAGCTTGCCGATGGCTATCTGCGCCAGCACGGCATCAAGCCGCATCAGCGGTGCGAGCTGGACGGGCTCGATTCCATTGCCGTGCTGGTGGACCGCGGGCTGGGTGTGTCGCTCGTGCCCGATTGGCTGATGACGCGGTTTGCGGGGCTGTCGCTGGCTAGGTGGCCCATGCCTCATCCGTTCCCGAAGCGGGTGGTCGGCATGCTGTGGGGGCGCACGTCGGTGCGCATCCGCCTGGTGCAGGCCTTCCTGCAGACCGCGCTGACGCTGCCCCACTAGCGCCCAACCCGCGCCCGCCGAACATCAAAATTTCTACTGTCTGAAGCAAGGAGACCGTGCTTCTTCATGGCGTTTGGGCACGCAATACTGCCCAAAACCCAAGCGGCCATCGGCGTTCATCAGCAACGACCAGCCGCTGCCTGAAGGAGACATCACGATGACTGTGCCCTCCGCCGCGCTGCGCGGCGTGCTCTCGCCTGTGCTAACGCCGTTCCTGGCGGACGGCTCACCCTCCCTTGAACACCTGGTCCGACATTGCCGCTGGTTGCTGGCGCGCGATGTGGGGTTGGCGCTGTTCGGTACGAACTCTGAGGCGAATTCCCTCTCATGCGCAGAGAAGCGCGACCTGCTGGATGGGCTGATCGACGCCGGCCTGCCGCCCGCCCGCATGCTGCCCGGCACGGGCGCATGTGCCCTGCCCGACGCCATCGCCCTGACCCGCCACGCCGTGACGCGCGGATGCGCCGGCGTGCTGATGCTGCCGCCGTTCTTCTACAAAGGCGTGAGCGATGAAGGCCTGTTCCGCGGCTTCGCGCAGGTGATCGAAGCCGTGGCCGATGCGCGACTGCGCGTGGTTCTGTATCACATCCCCCTGGTGGCGCAGGTCGGCATCAGCATGGCGCTGATTGAGCGGTTGCTCAACGCTTTTCCCGGCACGATTGCAGGCATCAAGGACAGCGGCGGTGATTGGGATCACACCGCACGCTTGATCGAGACATTCCAGTCCGATGCGTTCTCCGTATTCGCGGGCAATGAAACCGTGCTGCTGCGCACGCTGCAGCACGGCGGCGCGGGTTGCATCACGGCCACCGGCAACATCAACCCCGACGCGATCATGCGGCTCGTGCGCGAATGGCAACTGCCCGATGCGCAGGCCCAGCAGCACGCGCTCAATGCCACGCGGGCAATCTTCCAGCAGTACCCGATCATCCCAGCGATGAAGGCAGCCATGGCGTGGCAATCCGCCGACGAGACCTGGACACGCGTGCGCCCGCCGCTGGTTGAACTGGACACGCGGCAACGCCTGGATCTGGAGGACCACCTGGCGCGCGCCGGCTTCGTCATCCCCGACGCGCATGCACTGGCCTGCGAGCCGGCATGCGCTGACAGTCAATAAGCAACAAGCACCACACACAACAAACGACTCGCGCAGCGGAACCGACTGCGCGGGCACATCAGGAGACCACCATGTTCATGCGCACTTCCATGCCGCCGCTGGCCATTGCCAGCCCGGCCGACACCGCCTTCCGGCGTGTGGCATTCCGCCTCATGCCGCTGCTATTCCTCGGGTATGTCGTTGCCTACCTCGACCGCGTCAACGTGGGCTTTGCCAAGCTGCAGATGCTCAGCAGCCTGCACCTGAGCGAAGCCGCCTACGGGCTGGGCGCAGGGCTGTTCTTCCTGGGCTACTTCTTCTTCGAGGTGCCGAGCAACCTGATGCTGCACCGCGTGGGCGCACGCCGCTGGATCGCGCGGATCATGGTCACCTGGGGCGTGCTGTCGCTCATGACCGCATGGGTGCAGACGCCCACACAGTTCTATGTGCTGCGCTTCCTGCTGGGCGTGGCCGAAGCCGGGTTCTTTCCGGGAATGATTCTGTACCTCACGTACTGGTTTCCGTCGCACCGGCGCGGGCGCATGACGGCGCTGCTGATGGCGGGCAACCCCGTCGCAGGGCTGGTTGGCGGGCCGGTATCGGGCAGCATCATGTCGGCCATGCATGACGTGTCGGGCATGGCCGGCTGGCAGTGGCTGTTCATCCTGGAGGCACTGCCCTCCATCGTGCTGGGCGCGGTCATCTTCTTCCTGCTGGATGACCGCGTGGCCGATGCACGCTGGCTGAGCGCCGACGAGAAGCAACTGGTGCAAGCCGAAATCGATGCAGACGGCCCCACGCGCACGCACGGCACGGTGCGCGCCGTGTTCCTCTCGGGCCGTGTATGGCTGCTGTGCCTGATCCTGTTCGGCATCGTCATGGGCTCCTACGCCATCGGCTTCTGGCAGCCGAGCGTGATCCGCAGCAGTGGTGTCGACGAGCCCTGGGTAATCGGCCTGCTGACGATGATTCCGTACTCGGCCGCCGTGCTCGCCATGATCGTCACCAGCCGCCATGCGGATCGCACACGTGAACGCCGCTGGCATGTGGCCTGCCCGGCGTGGATCGCCAGCGTGGGGTTCCTGGTTTGTGCCACCAACGGCAACGATGCGGTGTTGTCGATGGTCGGGCTCACGCTGGCGGCGGTGGGCGTCATCACTGCACTGCCGATGTTCTGGGCGCTGCCCACATCCTTCCTGGGCGGTGCCGGTGCGGCGGCGGGCATTGCGCTCATCAACTGCGTCGGCAACCTCGCGGGCTTCGTCAGCCCGGTGGTGATCGGCTGGCTGAAGACCGTAACGCACACGCTGTCTTCGGGGCTGCTGATCGTGGCGGCTACGCTGGCGTTGTCCGGGCTGCTGGTGGTGCTGTGCGTGCCAGCCCGCGTGGTCAATCGCTAGTCAGGCGTCAGTCATGGCGCGAGCGGTGGAGCGAGCCTCAACGCTGCGCGCCCGCCCAGGCGCCTTCCTTGCTGAACCACTCCGTCAGAAAGTCAATGAACGCGCTCACCTTGGCCGACAGATTGGCGCGCTCCGGGTACACCGCAAAGATGTCGGCCACGGGCAGTGCCCAGTCGGCCAGCACCGGGACCAGGCGTCCTGCGCGCACGTGCTCGTGGATGTCCCACTCCGAGCGCATCAGGATTCCATAGCCGGCCAGTGCCCACAGCACGCCGGTCTCGCCGTCGTTGGTGCTCAGTACGCCGCGCACCTTGATGGTCTCCTGCTTGGTGGCGCGCGTGAGGTACCACGTGCCGTAGGCGGCATCGCTTTCGCGCAGCACGATGCACTGGTGCGATTGCAGATCACGTGGCACCTGCGGCACGCCCGCGCGCTTCAAATACTCGGGCGACGCGCACAGCAGCCGGCGGTTGCTGACGATCTTGCGCGCCACCATGCGTGAATCCGGCACCGTGCCGAACCAGATGCCGATGTCGAACGCCTTGTCGGCCAGGTTGACGGAGCGGTCGGTCAGCTCAAGCTGCAGCTCCACCTCGGGATAGCGCCGCGCAAACGCCACCACGGCCGGCGCGATATGCCGGCGCCCGAAGCCGAACGTCGCATTCACCCGCAGCAGCCCTTTGGGCGTGCCCCGGCTGCTGGAGACGGTCTGCTCCAGCTCCTGCAGCTCTTCGAGCAGCCGCGCGCCAGTGGCCAGATAGATCTCCCCTTCATGGGTGACGCTCAGCCGACGTGTGGTGCGGTTGAGCAATCGCACCCCCAAGCGCTTCTCAAGCTGCGCCAACCGCGCGGTGATGGCAGGCGGCGTCACGCCGAGCTCGCGCGCCAGCGCCGCCAGCGAGCCTTGCTTGACCAGTTGGGTGAAAAACTCCAGATCCGATACGCGATCCATTATTCAATTTATATGAAGAATAGATAAATTTATCGGCTAATTATAAAACCGTTCTGCATGTCTACACTCCAGTTCGCCAGTGGTCCCGGCTCAATACCAATAGGCCCGGCTGACCACCCGAATTGGAGGAAGCATGGCAAAGACGCTGTATCAAAAGCTGGTGGAGTCACACACCGTTGCCCAGCTCGATGCGCAGAACGTGCTGCTCTACGCAGACCTGCACATCATGAACGAGTACACCAGCCCGCAAGCCTTTGCTGGGCTGGAGGAGGCAGGCCGGCCCGTGGCCGTGCCGGGCCAGCAGATGGCCGTGGTCGACCACATCATCCCCACGCACCCGGTGCGTGTGCGCGTCATCCAGGACCCGGCCTCTGCGCTGCAGGCGTCCAACCTGGCGAAGAACTGCAGCGAGCACGGCATCGTCCTGTTCGACACGAACGACGCGCTGCAAGGCATCGAGCACGTGATCGCGCCGGAGTTGGGCATGATCCGCCCCGGCATGGTGGTGCTCTGCGGAGACAGCCACACCACCACCTACGGCGCATTCGGCGCGCTGGGGTTCGGGATCGGCACGTCGGAGGTCGAGCACGTGCTGGCCACGCAAACGCTGGTCTACCGGCTGGCGCAGGACATGCGCATCCACGTGGATGGCGAATTGCACAACGGCGCCACTGCCAAAGATCTGATCCTGCACATCATCAGCCGCATCGGTGCGCAGGGTGCGCGCGGTTACGTGGTCGAGTTCACGGGCAGCGCCATTGCCGCGCTCTCCATGGAAGCCCGCATGACCCTGTGCAACATGGCCGTGGAAGCCGGTGCGCGCGGGGCGCTCATTGCACCCGATGCCAAGGCCACGCGCTACGTGCTGGAACATGCGCGCGACGTGGCCAACACGCATGTAAGCGCAGCGCTTGCCGACTGGCGCCAATTGTTCAGTGATGCCGACGCGCACTTCGATGCCGAACACCGCTTCGACGCCCGCGACGTTGCGCCGTACGTGACTTGGGGCACCAGCCCCGATCAGGCCATTCCCGTGACGGGCACGATCCCGCAGCCAGACGCGGCATCCGCCCAGGCCCTGCGCTACACGGGCCTGCAGGCCGGTACGGCCATCGAAGGTGTGCCCGTGCAACGCGTGTTTATCGGATCGTGTACGAACGCGCGCATCGAAGACCTGCGTGCCGTCGCGGCCATCGTGCGCGGCCGCCACGTGGCGCCAGGCGTGCGTGCGATGGTCGTGCCTGGCTCGGGCGCGGTGCGCCGCCAGGCTGAGCAGGAAGGGATTGCCGATGTGCTGAAAGCCAGCGGCTTTGAATGGCGCCAGCCGGGCTGCTCAATGTGCCTGGCCATGAACGATGACTTTCTCGCCCCCGGCGAGCGCTGCGCCTCCACCACCAACCGCAACTTTGAAGGGCGCCAGGGGCGCGGCGGCATCACGCACCTGATGAGCCCCGCCATGGCGGCCGCCGCGGCCATCACCGGCCGTATCACCGACGTCCGCCAACTGCAGGCACAGCAAGCCGAGGCCGCCCATGTCTGACACCCAACGCATCGAAGGCATCGCCGCGCCGCTGCCCACACCCAACCTCGACACCGATCAGATCATGCCCAAGCAGTTCCTGCGCGGCATCGACAAGGCCGGTCTAGACAAGGGCCTGCTCTACGACCTGCGCTACGACGCCGATCACCAGCCGCGCAGCACGTTCGTCCTCAACCAGCCGGCCTATCAAGGGGCCTCCATGCTGGTGGGCGGCAGCAATTTCGGTTGCGGCTCCAGCCGCGAGCACGCCGTGTGGGGCCTGCAGCAGTTCGGCATCCGGGCCGTCATCGCCCCGAGCTTTGGCGAGATCTTCTACAGCAACGCGATGAACAACCGCCT
The DNA here is from genome assembly GCF_016429285.1 of Ralstonia sp. ASV6. Classification (GTDB taxonomy): domain Bacteria; phylum Pseudomonadota; class Gammaproteobacteria; order Burkholderiales; family Burkholderiaceae; genus Ralstonia; species Ralstonia flaminis. Next base: position 49,320 of record NZ_JAELUI010000006.1, on the reverse strand, counting down.
GCTGCTGGTGATGCTCGATGCGGCAGTGGTCGAACGCATCCTGGCCGACGTATCCAACCCCGCCACCAGCCACATCGCCATTGATGTGGAAACGATGACCGTGCGCAGCCACAGCGTCGAGGCAACGTTCTCATTGTCCGACCGCCATCGCCACATGTTCCTGCATGGCCTGGACATGATCGGCGCCACGCTGGCCCGCTGGGCCGAGATCGACGCCTTCCAGCAGACGCACTGGAAAACGCGCCCCTGGCTGCGCGACGTTGCGGCCACCACGCGCGCACGCCTCGCGGCAATGGCACCGGGCAGCAGCCTCTGAGGCTGGCCCAGCCCGTTCTCAACACGCACCGACAGCACCGGCGCTTCACCACCTCGCTCAAGACGAGGCGCGCCGTGCGTCAAACCAGGAGACAACCATGCAAGTATCCATCCAGGCACAAGACACGCGTGCCGGCCTGTGGCGCGCGTTGATCGACTACAGGATCGGCCCGCTGCCGCTGCCCGTGTACGTGACGATCGCTGTCATCACCGTACTGGCGGCACTCAACAAGAAGCTGCCCAATGACATGATCGGCGGCTTTGCCGTGCTGATGCTGCTCGGCTTCCTGCTGGGCGAAATCGGTGCGCGGCTGCCGGTGTTCAAGCACATTGGCGGCGCGGCCATCCTGTGCCTGTTCGTGCCGTCCGCGCTGGTCGGCTACAAGGTGATCGACCCGGAGATGATGAAGGCGCTGACCACCACCATGAAGACGGCCAACCTGCAGTATCTGTACATCGCGTGCCTGGTGGCCGGCAGCATCCTGGGCATGAGCCACCGCGTGCTGGTGCAGGGGTTCATGCGCATGTTCATCCCACTGCTGGTGGGTACGCTGGCGGGCATCGTGGCGGGCATCACCGTCGGATTGTTCTTCGGTTATGACCCGAAGCACACGTTCTTCTTCATTGTTGTCCCCATCGTTGGAGGCGGCATTGGTGAAGGCATCCTGCCGCTGTCGATCGGTTACGCAGAGATCCTGGGCCGGCCGCAGGCGGAACTGATTGCCATGCTGGTGCCGGCTGCATTGCTCGGCAACGTGGTCGCCATCCTATCCAGCGGTGTGCTCAAAACCCTGGGCGAGAAGCGGCCACACCTCAGCGGCAACGGCGATCTGGTCAAGTCCGGCAAAGACGCCGACCTGCTCACCAACAGCCACACCGATGTGCCCATCAACCTGAGCCTCATGGGCGCCGGCCTGATGATCAGTTGCGCGTTCTTCATCTTCGGCGCGCTGCTCGCAAAGTTCACGGGCATTCCGGGGCCGATCCTGATGATCATCAGCGCGGCGCTGCTGAAGGTGTCGAAGGTGCTGCCGCAGAAGATGGAGCTGGGCGCTTACCAGATGTACCGATTCGTCTCGACCAACCTGACGTTCGCCATCCTGGTCGGCCTGGGCGCGCTGTTTGTCTCGTGGAAGGAGCTGGTGGCCGCCTTCACACCGGGCTACTTCGCGATCTGCGCGGCGACGGTGCTGGCGCTGGTGGGCTCGGGCTTCTTCGTCGGCAAATGGTTGGGGTTGTATCCGGTGGAATCGGGCATCGTCACCGCGTGCCACAGCGGGCTGGGCGGCACCGGGGATGTTGCGATCCTCTCCGCCTCGAACCGCATGGGCTTGATGCCGTTTGCGCAGATCTCGACGCGCATTGGCGGGGCCGCCATGGTGGTGTGTGCAACGATTCTGCTCAAGTTCTTTCACTAAGCAACATGGCCAGCCCACCAGGACTGGCCAATCGCGAATCAATGGAGCCTGAGATCACCCCAGATCCAGCGGCACGAAAATCTTCGTATCATCCCGCTGCACCAGCAGCGCGACGTGTTTGCCGGCGCGGTCTACCAGCGTGCGCAGCTCCTGCGCCGACGACACCGGCGTACCGTTGAGCGACAGGATCACGTCCCCCGGCTGAATGCCGACCTTGGCAGCGGGGCCTGTCGCATCCATCACCACCAGCCCACCGGGCAGACCGCTCTGCCGCTTCTCTTCCGGTTGCAGCGGCCGCACGGCCAAACCCAGGCGCCCCTGATCCGGCGCGGCTTTCTCATTGGCAGCCACCTTCGTATCCTTGGCGGCGCCCACTGTTACCGACAACGTGGTCGGCTTGCCCTGGCGGATGATCTGCATCGGCACCGTGGTGCCCGGCTTGATCTCGGCCACCTGTTCTGGCAGGTCGCCCGAGTGGTCAATGCGGGCACCGTTGATCTGCAGGATCACGTCGCCAGCCTGCAGGCCAGCCTTGGCAGCGGGGCCATCGGCCTCCACCGAGTTGACAAGCGCGCCTTCAGGCTTGGGCAGCTTGAAGGAATCGGCCAGCGACTGGTCGACTTCCTGCACCGCAATGCCAAGGCGGCCGCGCGTGACCTTGCCGGTGGACACGAGCTGCTGCTCCACCTTCATCGCCACATCGATCGGGATGGCAAACGACAAGCCCTGGTAGCCGCCGGTCTGGCTGTAGATCTGCGAGTTGATGCCGATCACCTCACCACGCACGTTGAACAGCGGGCCACCCGAGTTGCCGGGGTTCACGGCCACATCGGTCTGGATGAAAGGCACATACGTGTCGTCTGGCAATGAACGCGACTTGGCGCTCACGATGCCCGCGGTGACCGTGTTATCAAAACCATACGGCGAGCCGATGGCCGCCACCGGCTCACCCACCTTGGTATTGGCCGGGTTGCCGATCTGCACGACAGGCAGGTTGCTGGCCGAGATGCGTAGCACGGCCACGTCGGATTGTTTGTCGACGCCCAGCACCTTGGCCTTGAACTCGCGGCGGTCAGTCAGCTTGACGTTGACCTCCTGCGCGCCATCCACCACGTGCGCGTTGGTCAGGATCAGCCCATCGGCCGAGACGATGAAGCCCGAGCCCAGCCCGCGCACGATCTGGTCGCCACGCTGCTGCGGCATCTGCGGCATGAAGCGCTTGAAGAATTCGGCAAACGGATCGTCCGGGCTCATGCCGGGCGGCAGGCCTTGCATGCTGGTGCGTTGCGCATGCGCGGTGGTGCTGATGTTGACCACTGCCGGGCCATAGCGCTCAACGATGCCGGAGAAGTCCATCGGCGCGGCCACGGCCATCGGGGCACCCACCTCAGCCGGCGCAGCCACCGGCGCCAGCGGTGCTGCCACCGCGTGCGAGATCATGTCCTTCTGCAGATAGGCGTAACCGCCTGCAACGGCCATCACAGCGGCCAGCGCAGCCGCGCTGCGTGTCAGGGTTTGACGCGTCATTGTCGTGTCCTCTCGTGCTGGGTACGCGGGCCACGACTGACAAGGTCGCCTGTCGTGCCCATCGATTGCCAACATCGTAGGCACGCAAACTTAATCGAGACTTAAATGCTCGGGCGTCACATGCAACAAAGTATTTCTGCGGAGTGACGGCTATGCGTCTGCCCTGAATGGAAAGCGCAGCACCACGCGCAAACCCCCGCCCTCTCGTTCCTCAAGTGCCAACGTGGCATCGTGCCCCTGTGCAATCTCGCGCACGATCGCCAGGCCCAGGCCGCTGCCGCCAGTAGGCGCCTGTGCGGGGCGGTAGAAGCGGTCGAGCACGCGCTCGCGCTCTTCAGCCGGAATGCCGGGGCCGTTGTCTTCCACCACCAATTGCACGCCACCGCCAGGCGTATGCCCCGTTGATACATCCACACGCGCGCCGCGCGGGCAATAGTTGAGTGCGTTGTCGACCAGGTTGACCAGCAGCACGCGCAGCGCATCGCCGTTGCCCGTCACAGAAGCGGGCTGGGACTCCATGGCAATGCCCAGGTCGATACCCTTGTGCATGGCCGCCGGTGACAGCTCGGCCACCACGTCGGCCGCCACTGCATCGAGTGCAACCGGCGTGCGCCGTGTATCTGCCGCGCCCGGCTCCTGCCGTGCGAGCGTCAGCAACTGGCCGACAAGGCGGATCATCCGTTCCACACCGCGATGCAGATCAGCGTGCGCAGCGCGGCGTTCGTCTTCGCTCTGCGCGCGGTCGGCCACCTGCAACTGCAGCTTGAGCGCGGCCAGCGGGGTACGCAGTGCATGCGCCGCATCGGCAACGAAGGCACGCTGATGCGCGAGTGCCGCACCCAGACGGGCTAGCAGATCATTCAGCGCGCTGGTAAGCGGGCGAATCTCATCCGGCAAACCTTGCGTGGGCAGCGGCGACAGCGCAGCGGCATCACGCGCCTGCACTTGCCTGGCGACCGAGCCCAGCGGCGCCAGCCCGCGCCCCACCGCCAGCCACACAATCCACCCCAGCAACGGCAGCAGAATCAACAACGGCGCCACCGTGCGCAGCGCCATGCGGGCGGCCACTTCGTGCCGTGCACTGTACGGCTGGGCGATCTGCACGACCGCCGGTCCATAGGCCACGCTGTAGACGCGCCATGGGCCCTCGGGCGTGCGCACATCCGAGAAGCCGAGTGCGGCGCGCTCGGGCAGGTCTGGGCGCGCGTGCGAAAGGTAGAGGCTACGGCCAGTGTCGTCCCAGATGCGGATCACCACGTCGTCATCCCCCGCAATGGCGGCCAGCGCGGGCGGCGGCGGATCGATCCACTGGCTCGGCAGCGCGGCGGCCACCTGCTGCATCTGGTAATCGAACAGCGCATTGGCTTCCTGGCGCGCCTGCGCGTAGATCAGGCCGGTCGCCACAACGATGGCCGCCAGCAGACCGCCGGCCAGCCACCACCGCAGGGTTTTTCGAATCGATTGCATCGCTATTGGTGGTCTTTGCTGCCGGCAGGTTCCGCAGGCGACGCAAGCGTCTCGCGCGGAATCACATACCCCACGCCACGGATGTTCTGGATGAAGTGGCTGCCGAGTTTCTTGCGCAACGCGTGGATGTAGACCTCCACCGTGTTGCTGCCAACCTCTTCATCCCAGCCATAGAGGTTGTCCTGCAACTGCGCGATCGACCACACCTTGCCCGGCCGCGCGAGCAGCGCATGCAGCACCGCAAATTCGCGCCCCGACAGCTTGACCGGCACGCCCGCGCGCAGCACCTCGCGCGTGACGGGGTTGAGCAGCACGTCGCCGTGGCGCATAAGGGGATCGGCGCGGCCGCCCTGACGGCGCAGCAGCGCATGCATGCGTGCGGCCAGCTCCTGCAGGTCGAACGGTTTGACGAGGTAGTCATCCGCTCCCGCATTGAGGCCAGCCACGCGGTCGGCCACCGCATCGCGCGCGGTCAGGATCAGGATGGGGATAGCGATGCCGCGTTGACGCACCTCGCGCACCACCTCCAGCCCGTCGCGCTTGGGCAGGCCGAGGTCAAGCAGCATCAGATCGAACATGGAGGTGCCGGGGTCAGCGCCGGCGGCGCTGGGGGCGCCGGGCGTGATCACGGCCTGCACGGCGGCTTCGCCGTCGCGCACCCAATCGATGGCGAAACCGTCGTGGCGCAAACCCTTGCGCACGCTGTCGCCAATCATGTCGTCGTCTTCTACGAGCAGTACGCGCATGACGAAAAAAATGAGCCGGGGAAGGCTCATTGTAGAACTGCTACGCGGGCAGCTCACGCATTGCGCAAAACTGCCCGCGATCTTAGCGTCGCATCAGAACCCGCCCGACTGGATAAGCTGGTTCAGCGCACCGATGTTCAGGCTGCCCCAGCCCGTGGGGTAATCCCAGCCCTGGGCTGCGTTGTAGCCGTAGCCCTGGTAGCCGTTGTTGCCCGACACCACGTCGTAACGCAGTAGCGAAGCATTGGCCGGAATGGCGCTGTACAGCCGCGCTGCGGGGAAGCCGAGGTTGCCGTTGGCCGCGATCAACCGCGCCCAGAAACCAACGAAGATCGGCGACGACAGGCTGGTGCCGCCAATCTGCTGCAGCTGCCCGTAGTTGTAGATATAGGCGCCGGTACTTTGTGCAGCATCGAACGACACGTCGGGCAGCAGGCGGGCATTGCCGCCCTGCCAGCTCGGCGCCGGCAGGATCTGGCTGACCCCACCACCGGTGGCCCACAGCTTACCGTTGCCGTCCAAGCCTTCGTTCCACACGGTTTCGCTGGCGAAGCTCGAACCGCTGGTGTAGAGCGTCGTACCGCCAATGGCCAGCACGTGCGGCGACGATGCCGGCCACGACACGCTGTAGTTGCCGCCATCCGGATAGCCGCGGTTGTTGCACTCGTACACGCCCTCGTCACCGGAAGACACGGAAAAGGTCTGACCCTGCGCGGCGGCCGTGGTGAAGATGGCCTCTTCGGCGTTGAGCGTGCCGTCGGCGTTGGCGTCGTTCTCGCACCAGCCGAGCGATACGTTGATGATCTTGGCCGTGTTGTCCGACACCGCCTTGTTGAAGGCCTTGGTCAGGCCCGTGTTGCCCGGCGCGTTGAGGTCAGCCATGTAGAAGGCCAGCTTGCCGACCGCGCCACCAGCCGCCCCCACGATGGATTGGCTGTCGAGGTTCCACTCGCCCTGGCCGTCCTGGTCATCGGCGTAGTTGCCGCTGGTGCCGTTGGTCTTGATGGTTTGCGTGGAAACGGTGGCATAGCCATTGTTGCTGGTGAAGGTGCGCAGGTCACGCAGCGTTTGCGACACACCGCCAATGGTGATGATGCCGATGGTGGTGCCGCTGGCCGTCGGCACGCCGGTAGCGCCGTACAAGGCCGGGAATTCCTTCGGATAGTGGCCAGTGGCGGTGCCCGCAGCCAGCGTGCGCGCCTCCGCCACCTCACCCACGCGCAGCAGCGGGCGGGCTCGGGTCACGTTCTGCAGGCCCAGCACGGAGCCCACGATGCCGCCCAGCGCGCGCGGCACCTGGGCGCGGCCGCTGTTGGCAAAGCCGCTGCGGCCGGCAAACTGGTAGTGCACCAGCGGCGTATTGAACGCGGCCTTGACCGTGCCTGCGGTACCGCGTGCCGACACCAGCAGCCGGTTGGGCGCGACATCAATGTCGATAAAGCCGTTCTGGCGCAGATAGCTCACCACGGCATCGACCTGCGCCTGGGTGGGCGCATGATCGGCCAGGAACTGCGCGCTCGTGAGGTACTGGCGATAGTGCGCGCTGCGCGGGTCGTTCACGTCATGCGCGAGCGCCTTGAGCTTGGCTTCGTTGCGCGGTGTGAGGCTGATCAGCACATCGGTGGTCTGGCCAGGTGCGACCTCATTGGCGGCGCCGCGCGCCATGAGCTGGGGACCCGTGACAAAGGCCTTGGTGTGAGTGTCGACCCAATCCGTGGCGGCATGCACGGAACCCGCCGCCAGCACCAGCGGCCATGCGCTGGCCAGGTGACGGCATAGGGAGGAAAGATGCTGCATGGAGGTGGCAGTACGGTTCATCGGATGTCCCTTTTAGGAGTACGACGTTGTGGAGCCACCGCGCTTGTGGCGCCCGTGGCGTCGTTCACCGTATTCACCACCTCGCCCCCGCAACAGTGCAAAAACATACAGTTGCAGGCGGAGCCATCCGCACCTAAGCAGGCGGTTGCACAAGGCAACGCAAGCCTTTATCGTGACGCGATCAACCACCCGAGACCCGCGCGCAGATGAGCGCCTTGCCAGCCACTCCCCCCGCTCCCGCCAACGCGTCGACCGACCTGCGCGAGCGCATCCGCACCGCGCGTGCATCACTGTCGCCAGCGGAGCGCCAAGTGGCCGATTGGGTGCTGCGCCAGCCGGGCACGGTGCTGAGCCTGCCCGTGGCGGCCATTGCGCGTGAGGCTGGTGTCAGTCAGCCAACCGTGATCCGCTTCTGCCGCTCGATGGGCTGTCACGGCCTGTCGGATTTCAAGCTGCGGTTGGCGCAGGGCAATGTGGTGCACGACGGCGCACGCGATGCCGCGCCTGAACGCGCCGCACCGCCGCCGGGCACACGCGTGCTGCAGAACACCATCGACGCACTCGCCGCGTTGCAGGATCGGCTTGACCCGCGCGCGCTGGAAGCCGCCGTCGCACTGGTCGACGCCGCACATCGCATCGACCTGTACGGCTTCGGCAGCTCCGGCGTGGTGGCGGCCGATGCGCAGACCAAGTTCTTCCGCTACGGCATTCCCGCCAATGCGTACAGCGACCCGTACCTCGTGTCGATGTCGTTGAACGTGTTGCAGGCAGGCGATGTGGTGATCGCCATTTCCAAATCGGGCGCACTTCCCGAATTGCAGACGGCCGTGGAGCGTGTGCGTGAACTGGGCGTGCGTGTGATTGCCGTGACGGCACCCGACAGCGCACTGGCCGCGCTGGCCGATGTGGTGCTACCCGCCGACATGGATGCCAACGTGGCCGACCGCTCCATGGTGGCGCGGCTGCTGCACCTGGCGCTGCTCGATGCGCTGGTGCTGGAAGTGGCGCTGCGCAAGGGCAGTGCCATCCCGCAGGACCGTCAGTTGCCCGAGTAGATCGGGCTGCGCTCAATCAACACGTAGACCTGCGCACCGCCGGGCATGGCGGGCAACAGTTCGCTGAGCGCCACCGTTGTATTGTCAGCGCGCGGCGTGAAATTCCATGCGCCGATACGCGTGCCGCTGCTGAACGCCACCGTCTCCCCCGATGACACACGCACGACATTCTGGCCGCGCAGTTCGATCGTGCGCGTGGCCGTCTTCGCATCGGCAGGCGTGCCGAACAGGTGGGAATAGGCGCTCGGCCGGGCAGCCTCCTGCACGGTCATCTGCGTGACAGCCAACGCCGGACTGGCACTGAAAAACGCCGCAAGCGAGAATGCCGCAGGCAATACATAGGAAGCAGAGAAGGTCATCGCAAACTCCTGTCGTCGTAGAAGAGACAGGGTCAGCGTAGAAGGTGGCCCCCAACGCGAACGTGGCGCGCGGATGACAAACGCATTATCTGCCGCATCCACATACGGGCGCGATCAATGCCCTTGTGCGACCGCGTGGTCCATCGCAGCACACAGGCCGATGAGCGCGGGGTACGGCGAGTGAATCACATACACCGGCATCGATGCCACATAGGCCGAAAAGCGGCCCTTGTCTTCAAAACGCCGGCGGAAGGGCGAGTTGGCAAAGATCGGCCCCAAGCGCGGCACAATGCCGCCGCCGATGTACACGCCACCCCGTGCACCGAGCGTGACCGCCAGATTGGCCGCGATGGTACCCAGGAACGCGCAAAACGTGTCAACTGCATAACGGCAGCGTGCGTGGTCACCCAGGTTGTCTTCCATCTCGCCAAGGGCAATGGCGGTGATGTCTGCGGCGCGGCGCACGGCGGGGCCTTGCTGCCACAGGTCAAAGCGGGCACCCAGCGCTTCGTAGATCAGCTCCAGCCCCATGCCTGAAATCAACCGCTCGGCCGACACGTGACCAAAGCGGTCGCGAGCGAAACTCCAGATCGCGACTTCCTCGTCGTTCATCGGCGGAAAGGCGACATGGCCGCCCTCACCCGCCACGGCGATGAAGCGGCCGTCCGGCGTGGGCAGCAATGACGCCACGCCCAGGCCCGTGCCCGCGCCAAGCAGCGCGCGCGGCGCATCGGTCAGGCTGCCGCCACCGCCCACCTGCTCCAGCTCATCGGCAGGCAAGTACGGCAGCGCATGCGCCAGCGCGGCAAAGTCATTGAGCACGACAAAGGTGTCGAAACCCAGTGACTGCCGCATCGCCTCAATGGAAAACGCCCAGTCGCGATTGGTCATGCGAATCTGGTCGCCCAGCACCGGGTTGGCGATGCCGATAGCAGCGTGTCGTACACCGGCGGCCGCAATCTCGCGCGGCAGCGCTGCAAGGTACGCGCGCATGGCCGCCTCAAGGGAGGGGTAGTCATCACCGGCCAACACGCCGATGTGAGCGAGGCGCATGGGCGCCATCTCCAGCGCGAAGCGCACGTTGGTGCCACCCACGTCAGCCACCAGGCGCGGGTAGGCCGACACGTCGGCCGCGGTGCCCGTGCTCACCTCATGCAGTCCAATAGACATCGAGCGGTACCTCCCGCTGATGAATGATGTAGCTCACCGGCAGCGCGCGCTGCGCCACGCCCTGCGCAGCCTCGTCGAATACCGTGCGCTTGACCGGCCCCGTAATCGACAGGAACAACTGGCGCGCCGCGCACAGCGCCGACAGGTTCAGGCTGATCCGCCGATGCGGCGCCACACCTGGGCGCACCGGCAAATACGCGGGCGCATGCTTGCGGTCAATGCCGTCGTCCAGTTCTGCCGCATCGGGAAACAGCGATGCCGTATGCCCGTCGTCCCCCATGCCGAGGATCACTACGTCGGGTTGTTGAAACGGATCGTTGGCGGTGGCCACACACGCATCCACATCCACGGAATCACCATGCACGTGTGCGGGCAGCACCAGCGGAAAGAAACGCGCGGCAGCAGCACCGTCCTGCAGTAGATGCTCGCGCACAAGGCGCGCGTTGCTGTCGGCATGCTCGGGCGGCACGGCGCGCTCGTCGACCAGCGTGATCGACACCTCCGCCCAGCGCAACGGCAGAACGCGCAGCGCGGCAAACAAGGCGATGGGCGAGCGCCCGCCCGACACAGCCAGGCACGCGCTGCCCTGTTCATCGATCTGACGCGTGAGCGCGCCGGCAATGGCATCCGCCAAGGCTGCCGTTTGCGCTGACGTGTCAGACAGGGCGTGCCACTGCATCGTCATCACATTTCCTCGTGCCAGGCCGCAGCATCGCGCGAGAGCAGCGCACTCGATGCAGCCGGGCCCCAGCTACCGGCCGTGTAGCCCTTGGGCGGCGTGCGCGCTTCATTCCACGCCTCGATGATCGGCTCGACCCAGCGCCAGGCCTCGGCTTGCTCATCGCGGCGCACGAACAGGCCCAGCTTGCCGTTGACGGCATCCATCAACAGACGCTCATACGCGCCGGCATGGCGTACACCTCCGTGATTGGTGAAGTCCAGGTCCAGCGTGGAAGGCTGCAGGCCCAGCGCCGCACCCGGCGTCTTGGTCAGGAATTGCAGGCGGATGCTTTCCTCCGGCTGCAAGCGAATGACGAGCCGGTTCTCGGGAAACTGGATGAGCGGCTTGGGAAACAACGCATGCGGTACGTCGTGAAAGCGCACCACGATCTCCGCCAGCCGCTGCGGCATGCGCTTGCCGGTGCGCAGATAGAACGGCACGCCGGCCCAGCGCCAGTTGGCAATCTCGGCCTTGATGGCGACAAACGTTTCGGTGCGGCTGTCGGGCGGAATGCCCTGCTCGTGCAGATAGCCCTGCACCGGCTGCCCGGCAATGGCGCCTTCCAGATACTGGCCGCGCACGGTCTTCTCGGGCACCTCCTGCAGCGGAATCGGCTTGAGCGCCTTGAGAATCTTGAGCTTCTCGTCGCGGATGGCATCTTGCGACAGGCTCGACGGCGGCTCCATGGCAACGATACACAGCAGTTGCAGCAAGTGGTTCTGCACCATGTCGCGCAGCGCGCCGACGCCGTCGTAGAAATCGCCGCGCTTTTCCACGCCAAGCTGCTCGGCAATGGTGATCTGCACGTCCTTGATCCACTCGCGGCGCCACAGCGGCTCGAACAGCGCGTTGCCAAAGCGGATGGCCATCAGGTTCTGGACAGACTCCTTCCCGAGGTAGTGGTCGATGCGGTAGATCTGCTCTTCCGCAAAGAACTCGGCCACGGCGGAGTTGATGCGCTCGTTGGACGCGAGATCGGTGCCCAGCGGCTTCTCCAGCACGAGCCGCACGTTGGGCGTATTCAGGCCAACGCGGGCGAGCTGCGCGCAGATGTCGATGAAAATGCCGGGCGCAGTGGCCAGGTAGCACACGGTCACCGGTGCACGGTCCTCACCCAGCGCAGCGGCCAGCCCATCGAAATGCTCCGGTTTGCGGGCATCGACCTGCTGATAAACGATGCGCTTGGCAAACGACTCCCAGGCGTCGTCCGACACGGGTGCGCCGGAGTAGAGGCGCATGGTCGGCCGCGTTTCGCGCTCCAGCAAGGCCAGGTAGCCCGCGGTTTCCAGCGGCTGCGTGCCGATGGCGAAGATCCGCCCGCGCGCGTGCAGCTCGCCGCCCTGATGCGCATCGAACAAGGCCGGAATCAGCTTGCGGCGAGCCAGATCGCCCGTACCGCCAAACAACACCATGTCGAATGCGGGCACCGACATCGTCATCTCCTGTGTGTGAGCCTTCGATTAGGCTAGCCTAGAAAACCTGCACCAATCGCGCAGGAACCGCGCCAAATCATTGTGAGCGCGTTTTGTGGCGGCTAGCGATACAACGTGCTTTTCTCGCCCATTCTGTAGTATTACTACATCACAGGCAAGGCGTTGTTGCGGCCGCCCAGGCAATGTTTTCCGATCGACCGGGCTATGCTGAAAATGCCGCACAGCGAGAACGTTGGCGCCTCTTCTGGCACGCAATTCGCGTGCTCAGCCGTTAGAACACAACCGGCACCTGTGGAAAACCCTGCACCACGAGCGGCCCGTTTGTAGGAAAATTACAGCATTCCGTCCCACCCCGGACCCCCACCAGGAGAACCCGTATGGCCCTGCACCGCCTGCACAACGTTGTGGCCGACGTCACCCAGCGCATCATCGACCGCAGCCGCGGCCCCCGTCAGGCCTATCTGGATGTCACGCGCAAGAACATCGGCCGCAAGGTCGAGCGCTCGCTACTGTCTTGCACGAACCTCGCCCACGGTTTTGCGGCCATGCCGGGCGAGGCGAAGATCCGCCTGAAAGCGCTGGAGCGGCCCAACATCGGCATCGTCTCGGCGTACAACGACATGCTGTCAGCACACCAGCCGCTGGAGGCGTTTCCGGCGTGGATCAAGGAAACCGCACTGGAAGCGGGTGGCACCGCGCAGTACGCCGGCGGCGTGCCGGCCATGTGTGATGGCGTGACGCAGGGGCAGGACGGCATGGAGCTGTCGCTCTTCTCGCGCGACACGATTGCGCTGTCGACCGCTGTGGCGCTGTCGCATCAGATGTTCGACGCGGCGCTGTACTTGGGTGTGTGCGACAAGATCGTGCCCGGGCTGGTGATCGGCGCGCTGTCGTTCGGCCATCTGCCAGCCATCTTTGTGCCGGCCGGCCCGATGACCACCGGTATGAGCAACGACGAGAAGGCCCGCACGCGCCAGCTCTATGCCGAGGGCAAGCTCTCGCGCGCCGATCTGTTGGAAGCCGAATCCAAGTCGTACCACGGTGCCGGCACGTGCACGTTCTACGGCACGGCCAACTCCAACCAGATGCTGATGGAGGTCATGGGCCTGCACCTGCCGGGCACCGCCTTCATCAACCCGGGCACGCCGATGCGCGAAGCGCTCACGCGCGAATCCGCCCGCCAGGTGCTCAAGCTCGTGTACGGCGGCGACCAGTTCACGCCGATTGCCGATGTACTGGATGAGCGTGCCTTCGTCAACGGCATCGTCGGCCTTCTGGCGACGGGCGGCTCGACCAACCACACGCTGCACCTGATTGCCATGGCACGCGCGGCAGGCATTCTGCTCACATGGGACGACTTCGACGATCTGTCGGGCGTGATTCCGCTGCTGGCGCGCGTGTACCCGAACGGCAAGGCCGATGTGAACGAATTCCAGGCGGCCGGCGGTTTGTCGATCGTGATTCGCGAGCTGATCGACGCCGGCCTGCTGCACGACGACGTGACCACCGTCATGGGCAAGGGTCTGCGCCGTCATGCGCAAGAGCCCTTCCTGGAAGGCAGCACGCTGGTGTGGCGCGATGGTGCGGCAGCCTCGCTCGACACCAACATCGTGCGCGGCGTGGCCGAGCCGTTCTCGGCAGATGGCGGCCTGCGTGTGCTGGACGGCAACCTCGGGCGCTCGGTCATCAAGGTGTCGGCAGTCAAGCCGGAGCACCGCTTTGTGGAAGCCCCGGCACGCGTCTTCCACGCGCAGGATGACCTGATCCACGCCTTCAAGGCCGGCGAGCTGGAGCGTGATTTCGTGGCCGTGCTGCCGTACCAGGGCCCGGCCGCCAACGGCATGCCCGAGCTGCACAAGCTCACGCCCACGCTGTCGGTGCTGCAGGAGCGCGGCTTCAAGGTGGCGCTGGTCACGGACGGCCGCATGTCGGGCGCATCGGGCAAGGTGCCGGCCGCCATCCATATCACGCCGGAAGCGCTCAACGGTGGCCCGCTGGCGCGCGTGCGCGACGGTGATGTCGTCGTGCTGGATGCCGAAGCCGGCACGCTGTCGGTGCGTGTGCCGGAGGCGGAATGGAATGCCCGCCAGGTAACGACGCCGAGCCTGGCGCACTACCACGCGGGCGTTGGGCGGGACCTGTTCTCGGGCTTCCGCCGCAATGTGTCGGCGGCGGAAGAAGGGGCGTGCACGTTGTTTGTGTCGGCAGGCGCGTGAGTTGATGACAATGTGTGCGGGCGCGATGCCCGGGCCTGCACATAGCCAGCTACATCGCGCGGTCGAACAGAAATTCCCGGATGATCGCCACCACCTCATCGCCCTGTTCGAGAAAGACCGCATGGCCGCTGTCGACTTCCACGTCCTGACTGTTGTTGATCAGCGTGCGTAGCAGCGCAGTTTGATAGGGCGGGATCAAATAGTCGTGTGATCCGCGAATGATCAGCGTCGGCGCTGTAATCGTACGCAGCGCGTCGCGTATGTCGATGCGCGAACCCAGGTCAATGCGCCGTCCTGTCTCCGACGGAGCGGGTTGGCGGCTCAACGCTGCAATCGTGGCCTCGCCGAGCGCGGTGAGGAACGCGGGCTTCACAGCCAGTGCCATGCCATAGCGGCTCGCGAGTTCGGCATCGCTCGCCTCCAGGCGCGCCCAGGTATCGAACACCATCTTGTGCCGCGCATCGCCGCTGTCAGCCCACCCTGCTACCAGCACCAGCTTGCGCACCAACGCCGGATAGCGCGCTGCCGTCGCGGCCGCAACCACAGCGCCAAGCGAGTCGCCAACCAAATCGACCGGGGCTGTCGCCGCATGGCGAATCGTTCCGGCAATCTGCTCCACCAGAGTGTCCAGCACCAGACTCCCATCGGGGATCGTCGAATTACCGGCCCCGCCGTAGTTGGGGCAGATCACCCGCCGTTGGTCGGCAAAGCGGTCGACCACGTGGCCGAAATTGCCCTGCGCATCAACGCTTGTTCCGTGCACGAACACCAGGCCCAGGCCCGCACCCGTTGCCGAATAGTTCACGCTCGTACCTGCGACGTTAATCGTCGTCATCTCGTGCATCCTCTATTGCCGGTATTGACCTGTGGTCGTCACAGCCTGATGCGATCCGCATTCGGGACCCATCACTCAGCCGCTTCTGGACAGGATCGATTGAGTCCATGCCTCAGCGCGGAACCGCATTGCGTGAGGGTGGGCCAATACTATCTGAGAATGACAAATAATGTCGACCAAGGATCACATTGACCGAGCTTGACCGGCGGTGCTTACAGCGTCGACGTGTCAATCGAGATGCCCAACTCCCCGGCCATCTGTTCGACGAGCGCTTGAAGCCGGGCCACTTGGTCGGCCAAGCGCTTCTGCTCCGCTTTGAGCGCTTCGAACTCGGAAGGCGCGACGGTCTCGTCGCCAGCGCTGCTCTGCGCCATGTCGGTCTGCGTGACTTCACCGCACAGCAGATGCATCCAACGGCTTTCACGCTCGCCCGGCGTGCGCGCCAACTTCACAGCGGTCGGCGGATCGCTTTCGGCCATCTCTTCCAGAAACGCTTCGACAGACGAAATGTCGGCAAAGGCGTGGAGCCTTGCCGCGTTCAGGCGCAATTCGGCGGCGGTCTGTGGGCCGCGCAGCAACAGCACGGTCAGCAACGCAATGGATTGATCTGGTATGCCAAGCACGCGCTTCATGATGTGTTCGAAGCGCGGCACGCGGCTGCTGCTGCCTTCCATGACCAGGCTCAGCGATTTCAGTCCGTCGATGGCGGTAAGGATCTCGGCTTCGGTAACGGTCATTACCGGGGCACGCGCGGTCTTCTGATTGCAGCCGGCCGCTAGCGCGTTGAGCGTCAGCGGGTAGGTGTCGGGCACCGTCTTCTGCTTTTCGACCAGGACGCCGAGCACGCGTCCTTCAAGTGCAGTGAGGGTGCGAATGGCACGGCGCGCGGGCGCATCGGGATTGACGTTCATCATGGGATAGCGACGGATGTGTTGGGAGCGAGGCCGGTCGTGCGCCGGTTAGGCAGCGGCCTGTGATCCCAACATGATATCCGGCATAAGCGGAGGCACCCGTCGCCATCGGGCCGGTGTTGCTTCAGCCCTTGGCAGGCCCGCGCACCAGCAGTACCGGCGTGGTGGCCTGGCGGATGAACTTCTCGGCCACGCTGCCCAGCATGGCGTGCGCCAGACCACGGCGGCCGTGCGTGCCGATCACGACCACATCAGCGCCGCTCTGTGCGGCTTCGCGCTGCAGGGCGCCCGCCACGTCTTCGCCCACGCTTTCGGTTTCCACCAGCGTGGTCTCGTACGTCAGGCCTTCCTTGGTGAGCGCGGAGCCAACATCCGCCAGCAGCGCCGTGCCAGCCTGGACGAACGATTTGCGCAGCTCGGTCGGGTCGTAGTAGCCGACGTCGAACAGCATGGCCGGGCTGTCGACGATATACACGGCGCGCACGGTGCTCTGGAAAGCCTTGGCCAGGCGCACGGCTTCGGCCAGGGCCAGTTTGCTGGTTTCGCTGCCGTCCACGGCGACCAGGATCTTCTTGTACATGTTCAAGCCTCGCAGGAGAGGGGTTGGGATGATTGCGATGGCACGGCTTTGCCGGCACATGCGTATTCTGTGACATCCGCAGCCCTTTTGCGTTGCGCCAAATCAGATGGACGTGCCCAAGTGACACAACAATGCACCGTCATCCCCCCGCCCTCACACCTGAACTGATCGCCGCGTACCGCAGCGCACGATATCGCGTCGCATCGCCGCAAGGCGATGTGCTGCTGCCCATCGACGCCGCCAGCCCGCGTGTGGCCGCGCTGCTCGCACAGGCTGAAGCACCATGGGCTGCCTTCGTGACGGCGTATCAACCGTTCTCCCACCCGGTCTCTGCAGAAGAGAACGCCGCACGCCAGGCCGAGCTGCTTGCCTGGGCCATCGCGCGCGGCATGTCGTGGCTCACGGGCGACGGCGGCCCACCTGAAAACACACCCGCGGGCACATCCAATACGTGGGCACCGGAGCCCAGCCTGCTGCTCTTCATCGACGACCCGACGATCGCCAACACCCTGATGCTGACCTTCGAGCAGAACGCCGTGGTGCTGTGTGATGCGCAGGGTTTTTGTACCTTGCGTTGGCACCCGTATCTGCCAGACTGAGTTACGCAAGATCGCACTGAAGCGAGTGGCGCTCGAGAGCACAGCAAGTGGCGCTCCCGATGCTTAAGTGCTGACGCGGATACATCAGCAGGAGGTTCGTATGGAACTGCATATGCAATCCCATCATTGGGAGCGCCGCATGCCCGACTGGCTGGCTGCGGGCGTGGCAGGCATTGTGGGTGGCGCGCTGGTCATCGTGCTGGAGTTCTTCTGGTCGACCATGGTGCTCAATGAAAGCCCCTGGCGCCCGACGCACAAGATCGCGGCCATGATCATGGGCCAGGGGGCGCTTGAGCAGATGTCGCTGTTCAGCTTCGGCATCGTGGCGACGGCGCTGGTGCTGCACTTCGTGCTGGGCGCCATCATGGGGATGATTCTCGGGGCCATCATCGCGCCGTTCCATTTCGATTCGAGCATGGGCATGCTCGCTGCCATCGGGCTGGCCTTCGGGATCGTGGCCTACGTCGTCAACTTCTACGGCATGACGGCAGTGTTTCCGTGGTTTGCATCGGAACGCGGCTCCGGGCCATTGCTGGCGAACCTGCTGTTTGGCGCAGTGACCGCCGTCACGTACGGCATGCTGGAGCGGCGCGCCCAGGAAACGATGCACTGACGCGCCGTTTTTTTCCTGCGGCGCCGCAAGATATCCGGCGCCATCAGGAGACGGCCGCCTGCGGCAACACATGCCGCAGGCGGCCGTTTTGCATTGCATCGCAGCACCGCAGTGCAGCACGTCGGGCATGTGTTCGCGCAATCCGCATGCCGGGCGCGCGTCCTCCTTTCGTTGCCTTGCACGATACGAGTACGCGACCTAGCCTGTCTTTAGCGTGTTGAGGAAGATCCTCGGCGGGAGGTGCCCATGGCCCTTGCGATTGCGCTTGTGCTGATCGTCGTGCTGGCGGTGGGGTTTCACTTTGTCAGCCCGTGGTGGATCACGCCGATCGCATCCAACTGGGTGCGCATGGACGACACGCTCACGATCACCATCATCATCACCGGCGCACTGTTCATCGCCATCAACCTCTTCGTTGTGGTGGCGCTGGTGCGCTACCGGCATCGCGATGGCCATCGCGCCAGCTACGAACCGCACAACCGCCGCCTGGAATGGTGGCTGATCGGCATCACCTCCGTGGGTGTGGCGGCGCTGCTGGCGCCGGGCCTGTTCGTCTATGCCGATTACGTGCGCCCACCTGCCAACGCGTTGCAGATGGAGGTGCTCGGCCAACAGTGGCAATGGCGTTTCCGCTTTGCCGGCGCGGGCGGCAAGCTCGGCACAACCGACGTGAAGTACATCAGCGACGACAACCCATTTGGCCTGAATCCGGCTGACCCGAACGGGCGCGACAACCACCTGATCGACGCGCCCGAAGTGCACCTGCCGCTGAACCGCCCCATCCAGGTGCTGACACGCTCGCGCGACGTGCTGCACGACTTTTATGTGCCGCCGTTCCGGGCGCGGATGAACATGGTGCCGGGCATGATCACCACGTTCTGGTTCACGCCCACCAAGGCAGGCCGATACGACATCCTGTGTGCGCAGCTTTGCGGCATCGGTCACTCCAACATGCGCGGCGTGGTGGTGGTGGAAGACGAAGCCGCGTTCGCGCGCTGGCTGGCGCAACAACCTACGCTTGAGCAACGCCAGCAAGCCAAGGCGCAGGCCGCGTCGGCAGGACAAGCATCGGCAGGTGGCAACACCCAGGCGTTGGCCGACCAGGGCAAGACGCTTGCGCAGGCCAAGGGCTGCGTCGCCTGCCACACGGTCAACGGCAGCCCCGGCGTGGGCCCCACGTGGAAGGGCCTGTACGGCTCCACCCAGACCATGGCCGATGGCTCGACCGCAACCGCCGACGAGGCCTACCTGCGTGCCTTTATCCGAGACCCAAAGGCGCGCGTGGTGAAAGGCTTCGCGCCGATCATGCCGAACTTCGATCTGAGTGAGCAGGAACTGTCAGCGCTGGTGGCGTACATCAAGGCGCAAGGTGGCGACGCTGCATCGACCGCCGCCAAACCGTAGCGAGGAGACTCCATGTCCTACGCCCACACCGACCATGACGGCCAGGGTCACGAACCCTCGAGTTTCTGGACACGCTATATCTGGAGCCAGGACCACAAGGTCATCGCGGTGCAGTACTCGCTCACGGCCATCGCCATCGGGCTGGTGGGGCTCGTGCTGTCGAACCTGATGCGGCTGCAGTTGGGCTTTCCTGGCAAGTTCGCCTTCATTGATGCCACCCACTACTACCAGTTCGTCACCATGCACGGAATGATCATGGTGATCTACCTGCTGACGGCGTTGTTCCTCGGCGGCTTTGGCAACTACCTGATCCCGTTGATGCTGGGCGCGCGCGACATGGTGTTCCCGTTCCTCAACATGCTGAGCTACTGGGTGTACCTGCTGGCCGTGCTGGTGCTGGTGGCGAGTTTTTTCGTGCCGGGCGGGCCGACGGGCGCGGGCTGGACGCTGTATCCACCGCAGGCCATCCTGCCGGGCACGCCGGGCACTGAGTGGGGCATCGTGCTGATGCTGGTGTCGCTGGCCATCTTCATCGTCGCGGCGACCATGGGCGGGCTGAACTACGTCACCACCACGCTACAGGCGCGCACACGCGGCATGACACTGATGCGCATGCCGCTCACGGTGTGGGGCATTTTCACGGCGACCGTGCTGGCGCTGCTGGCGTTTCCAGCGCTGTTCGTGTCGGCCATCATGATGCTGCTCGACAAGACGCTGGGCACGAGCTTCTTCGTGCCGGCCGTGGTGTCGATGGGGCAGCATCTACCGCATGCCGGTGGCAGCCCGCTGCTGTTTCAACACCTGTTCTGGTTCTTCGGGCATCCGGAGGTGTACATCGTCGCGCTGCCCGCGTTTGGCATCGTGTCGGATCTCATCAGCACGCACGCGCGCAAGAACATCTTCGGCTACCGGATGATGGTGTGGGCCATCGTCATCATCGGCGCACTGAGCTTTGTCGTGTGGGCGCACCACATGTTCGTGGCAGGCATGAACCCGTACTTTGGTTTCTTCTTTGCCACCACCACGCTCATCATCGCCATCCCCACCGCGCTCAAGGTCTACAACTGGGTGCTCACGCTGTGGCGCGGGGACATCCACCTGACCGTGCCCATGCTGTTTGCCATCGGCTTCATCAGCACGTTCGTGATCGGCGGGCTCACGGGGCTCTTCCTCGGCAACGTGAGCGTGGACATTCCGCTCTCCAACACGTACTTCGTGGTTGCGCACTTCCACATGGTGATGGGCGTGTCGCCGATCCTGGTGGTGTTTGGTGGGCTGTATCACTGGTATCCGAAGGTGACGGGGCGCATGCTGAATGACACGCTGGGGCGCGCGCATTTCTGGATCACCTTCATCGGCACCTACCTGATCTACTTTCCGATGCATTACCTGGGCGTGCTCGGCATGCCACGCCGGTATTACGCCTATGAAGGCTACAGCTTCATCCCGCCATCAGCGCAGACGCTGAATACGTTCATCAGCATCATTGCGTTCATCGTCGGGGCGGCGCAGTTGCTGTTCCTCTTCAACCTCGCGTGGAGCCTGGTACGCGGCAAGCAGGCCGGTGGCAACCCATGGCGCGCCACCACGCTCGAATGGCAGACCCCGCAAACGCCGCCCGCGCACGGCAATTGGGGGCCGACGCTACCGGTGGTCTACCGCTGGGCATATGAGTACAGCCCGCCCAATCGCGCAGAAGACTTCGTACCGCAAAACGAGCCGCCGTCCAGTGCACCAGGCGCGCCCGAGACAGAAGCCGACATCCTCCACGCTGGCGGGGTGCGAGCATGACGACCCTGCCCCGCCACTTCGTTCCAGATGCATCGCCCGTTCTACCAAGCGCCGGGCGTATCGGTTTGCGCGTCTTCATGGGCGTCGTGACGGCCTTGTTCTCGCTACTGATCCTCGCTTATGCAATGCGCATGCGCGAAGCGGATTGGATGCCCGTGCCGCACCCAGTGCTGCTGTGGTGGAACACCGGTGCGCTCGCGCTGGCAAGCGCCGCGATGGAGCTTGCACGGCGCACAGCGTCGCGCCGCACGGTCTGGCTGCTGGCAGGCGGCGCGCTCGCGGCGCTGTTCGTCTTCGGCCAGTGGACCGCCTGGCAACAGCTGTCAGCCAGCGGGCAAGGTGTAGCGGCCAACCCCTCCAACAGCTTCCTCTATGTCTTCACCGGTCTGCATGCAACGCACGTGATCGGCGGGCTCATCGTCCTGGCTGTGACGATTGCACGCCTGCGCGACAACGTTGATCGCACCCAGCGTGCCATCACCCTCTGCACAACGTACTGGCATTTCCTGCTGACCGTGTGGCTCGTGTTGCTGGCGGCAATGTGGTGGATCACCCCGGCGTTCGTTTCCGCCATCTGTGGGCCATTGACCGGAGCCACGCCATGAGCACTCCCACGCTCCCGAGCAATTCCACACAAGCCTTGCAGGATAGACTCCCCCAGGGCTGGCCCGGCATCGTCAACGACTGGTCAGGCGACCGCGAAACCTTCAAGGTGCCGTGGGGCAAGGCCATGATGTGGATCTTCCTGCTGTCGGACACCTTCGTCTTCAGCAGCTTCCTGATCGGCTATATGACGGTGCGCATGTCGACCACCGTGCCATGGCCCGATCCATCCAAGGTGTTCGGGCTGTCGGTGGGTGGCGTCGAGGTGCCCTTGCTGCTGATCGCCATCATGACCTTCGTGCTCATCAGCAGCAGCGGCACGATGGCAATGGCGGTCAACTTCGGCTACCGGCGCGACGCCAAGCGGGCCGCGTTGTTGATGTTGGCCACGGCCCTGCTGGGCGCAACCTTCGTCTCGATGCAGGCGTTCGAATGGACCAAGCTGATCGTGCACGAAGGCATCCGCCCATGGGGCAACCCATTAGGGGCGGCACAGTTTGGCGCGTGCTTCTTCATGATTACCGGGTTCCACGGCTTTCACGTGACCTGCGGCGTGATCTACCTGCTACTGACCGCGCGCAAGATCCTGCAGCCGGGCTTTGCCGAACACGGCAACTTCCAGATTGTTGAGATTGCCGGCCTGTACTGGCACTTCGTCGATCTCGTCTGGGTATTCATCTTTGCACTGTTCTATTTGTGGTGAGGCAGACCATGGACCACACCGACGCAGCTCACACCCATGACGCTTCCCCCGCTTCACATGGCCAGCAGCACCCCATCGGCATCTATTTGAAAATCTGGGGGCTGCTGTTTGTGCTGAGCACCCTGTCGTACCTGGTGGACTACTTTCGCGTGGAAGGGCTAACACGCTGGACGCTGATCATCGTGTTGATGATTGCCAAGGCGGGGCTGATCGTATCGGTGTTCATGCACATGGTGTGGGAGCGGCTGGCACTGGTGTATGCCATCCTCATGCCGCCGCTGGCACTGCTGGTATTGATGGTGCTGATGGCGGCGGAAGCGCATCACACATTTGGCATGCGTACGTTCTTCTTTCACTAAACGAAAAAGCCCGCTGCACCTGAGCGGCACAGCGGGAAAACCACGTCGCGATCGAGATCGATCAGTCTTGCAGCTTGGCGGCCAGCGCTTGCACGCGTGCCGGGTCGGCCTTCACAGCTTGGGCGAGGGCGAGGCCGTAGTTGGCGTCCGCCTTCTGGAAGTACGACAGCATGGTGTACTTCACGTTCTCGTCCTTCACTTGCCCCAGATCGCCTGCCAGGTTGCTCACCAGATTGGCTTGCTCCTGTACCGACAGCGAACGGTAGAAGTCACCCGCTTGCTTAAAGTTTTGCGTGCGGGCAATGCGTTGCTGCTGTGTCGTGCCCGACAGCGGCAGGCGGCTGTACTTGGCGGCCGCATCGGCGGCCAGGTCGGCGCGTTCGCTGGGCTCGTAGTTCACGTTGCCCTGCTTGGCACCGGGATTCATGCTGCCGTCTTGGTTGTAGTTGACGACCGATGTGCGCGGACGGTTGATCGGCAGTTGCAAGCCGTTGGTGCCCACGCGGTGGAGCTGCGTATCGGCATACGAGAAGATGCGGCCCTGCAGCAGGCGGTCTTCCGATGGCTCAATGCCCGGTACCAGGTTGGACGGCGCCAACGCAGCCTGCTCCGTCTCCAGGAAGACGTTGCTCGGGTTCTTGTTCAGCGTCATGGTACCGATCTTCACTTCGGGCACGTCGGGCCAGATCTTGGTGGCGTCCAGCGGATCAAAGTCGAACTTGGCGAGTTGCTCAGGCTTGAGCACCTGAATGTACAGATCCCACTTCGGATAGTCGCCCTTGTTGATGGCGCCAATCAGATCCTTCGTCATGTGGTTGAAGTCTTTACCCTGCACCGCCTCGGCTTGGGCTGCGGTAAGCGTCTTCTGGCCTTGCAGGCTCTTCCAGTGGAACTTGACGTAGTGAATCTCGCCCTTAGCGTTGACGAACTTATAGGCGTGCACGCTGTTGCCGTCCATCTCGCGGTAGCTGGTGGGCGTGCCGTAGTCGCTGTACACGCGCGTCAGCATGTGCGTGGCTTCTGGCTGGTGCGAGAAGAAATCAAAGAGGCGATTCGGGTCTTGAATGTTGGTGTCAGGCGCTGGCTTGAGCGAGTGCACCATGTCCGGAAACTTGATCGCGTCACGGATGAAGAACACCGGCAGGTTGTTGCCGACCAGATCCCAGTTGCCTTCGCGCGTGTAGAACTTGGTCCCGAAGCCGCGTGGGTCACGCAGCGTTTCGGGCGAGTGGTTGCCGTGGATGACGCTGGAGAAGCGCACGAACACCGGCGTCTCTTCGCCCGGCGTAAACACCTTGGCACGGGTCAGATCGGAGATGTCCTTGCTGGCGACAAACACGCCGTAGGCACCGGTACCGCGCGCATGCACAACACGCTCAGGAATACGCTCGCGGTCAAAGCGCTGCAGCTTCTGGATGAGCTGCACGTCTTGCAGCAGCACGGGGCCGTTGGGGCCGGCGGTTTGCGAATTCTGGTTGTCGCCCACAGGCGCACCATTGTCGCGCGTGAGCGTGGCAGCGCCAGCTTGGAAGGCGGTCAGTGCTGCTAGCGCAACAAGAGAAAACCGCAGAGAGCGGATTCGGGACATGTCGAGGTCTCCTAAGGTGAAACGAGTCGCTACCTTAGTGACCCCGACATCGCAGGGGAATTTGATTGTTTAAATTCCCGCGATAGACGCGCTTAATTCGCGTTAAGAATTGTTATTTAGATCAATTTCAAGCTGCGCTTGTTGCATCCAATGCCTGCGTGAAATCCGTCAGCAAATCGGCTTCGTCTTCAATGCCGACCGACACGCGCACGAGCGAATCGGCAATGCCCATCGACGCACGACGCTCTGCGCCCATTTCCCAGTAGATGGTTGGCGCGACGGGAATCACCAGCGTACGCGTGTCACCCAGGTGGGTGGCGCGCACAGCAAAACGCAGGTGGTTAAGCATCTCCACGTAGTCGGCGCCTTCCACCAGCTCGAAGCTCAGCAGGCCGCCGTAGTGGCGGAACAGCTCGGTGGCGCGGGCGTGCTCGGGGTGTTCCGGCAGGCCGGGGTAGTACACGCGTGCCACCTTCGGGTGCGCGGCCAGCGTGCGCGCCAGCGCCAGCGCATTGCTGCAAGTGCGGTCCACCCGCAGAGTCATGGTTTCCGCGCCCACGGCAATGCGGTGGGCGGCATCGGCAATGAGCGTCGCGCCCTGATCGCGCAGGCCTTTCTTGCGGATCTGCTGGATGCCCTGCATTTCCGGTTTGGCCTTGCGATAGGCCGGGAAGATGTTCGGATACGTCGTCCAGTCGAACAGCCCGGTGTCGACCACCGCGCCGCCCAACGCATTGCCGTGCCCGCCGATGTACTTGGACAGCGAATGCACCACCAGGCTGGCCTGCGCATCACGACCACGGAACAGCCATGGCGAGGTCATCGTGCTGTCGATCACATACAGCAGGCCGCGTTCCTTGCAGAGGGCACCGATGCCCTTCAAGTCCGCCACCTGCGTGCGCGGGTTGGCGATCGTTTCCACAAAGACGAGGCGTGTGTTCGGTTGAACGGCATCCGCCACGGCTTGTGCCGACGTGGCATCGACAAATGTCACTTCCACGCCCATGTGGCGCAGCGTCTCAAACACGCTGTTGGTGTTGCCGAACAGGAAAGCGCTGGAGACCACGTGATCGCCCGCGCGCAGCATGGTCGAAAACACGGCCACGATGGCGGCCATGCCGGTAGCGAAGCACGCGGTGGCCAGGCCCGCTTCCATCATGGTGATCTTCGCTTCCAGCGCCGCCGTGGTCGGGTTGCCCTGGCGCGCGTAGGTGTAGCCGGGCTTGCCCTGGAACACGTCGATCAGCTCGCGCGTGTCCGAATATCCATACGTGGTGGACGTATGCAGGGGCTTGTGGACAGCGTAATGCTCGACGCCGGCTTCGCGGTCGGCGTGCAGGAGGGCGGTAGTGAGTCCGGTCATGGCGGGCGGGCACGAAAGAATGCGGGGAAAGCTTGGCATTATCGCGCGATTTGAGGCGCACCCGCGGCGACACCGGGTGTGATATTGCACATAGCGTCCGAAGCCGCGCGGCACCCGCGGCTTGCCGCGTCTGTCTGCCAAGGCCCTTCAGTTGCCCCGGCAGTTGCCGTTATGCACTGTAATAATGTCTGATCATCAAAACATTCTGATCGAACAGTCCCGGCGCTAAAATGGTTGGCCGCCGCCCGCTCGGGTGGCTCCCGCCCCCGTCATCAACGCTTCGCGGTTCTGAAACGCTTCCATGTGGATTGTCCAACTCGCGCTGCGAAGGCCGCTGACGTTCATCGTCCTCGCGCTGCTGATCCTGCTGGCGACGCCGTTTACGCTCATGCGTACGCCAACGGACATTTTTCCGGAAATCGATATTCCGGTTGTCAGCATCATCTGGAACTACAACGGCCTGCCTGCCAAGGAGATGGCCGACCGCATCGTCTCGGTGACGGAGCGCAGCCTGACGACCACCGTTAACGACATCGAGCACATCGAATCGCAGTCGCTGAACGGTATCTCGATCATCAAGGTCTTCTTCCAGCCCAACGCCAACATCCAGACGGCGCTGGCGCAGATCGTGGCGAGCACGCAAGCGCAGGTGCGCCAACTGCCGCCGGGCACAACGCCGCCCCTGGTCATCAAGTATTCGGCGTCGAGCATCCCGATCCTGCAGTTGGGGCTGTCTTCCAACACGCTGTCTGAGCAGGAACTCAATGACACCGCACTGAACTTCCTGCGCCCGCGCCTGATTACCGTGCCTGGCATCGCCGTGCCATATCCGTACGGCGGCAAGAGCCGGCAGATCACGGTGGACCTCGATACGCAAAAGCTGCTGGCGCAGGGCCTGACGCCGGTGGACATCGTCAATGCGGTGGGCGCGCAGAACCTGATCCTGCCTGCCGGCACGCAAAAGATCGACGCCACCGAATACGGCGTCACGCTTAACGGCACGCCAGGCAGCATCGCCGCACTCAATGCCATTCCGGTCAAGACCAGCAACGGCGCCACGCTCTACCTGGGCGACGTGGCCAACGTGCGCGACGGCTTCTCGCCGCAAACCAACGTGGTGCGCCAGGATGGTCAGCGCGGCGTGCTGCTGTCGGTCCTCAAGAACGGCGGCGCGTCCACGCTGGATATCGTCAACAACATCTACAAGCTGCTGCCCGCGGCAGAGGCGGCCCTGCCGCAAGACCTCAAGATCACGCCGCTGTTCGACCAGTCGCTGTTTGTGAAGGCCGCCATTGAGGGCGTGATTCGCGAGGCGCTGATCGCTGCGTGCCTGACGGCGGCCATGATCCTGCTGTTCCTCGGCAACTGGCGCAGCACCGTCATCATCGCGATATCGATTCCCTTGTCGATCCTGACATCGATCCTCGTGCTGCACCTGATTGGCGAGACCATCAACCTGATGACGCTGGGCGGCCTGGCGCTGGCGGTGGGGATTCTGGTGGATGACGCCACCGTCACCATCGAGAACATCGAGCGCCATCTGCACGAGGGCAAGGACCCGATCACCGCCATTCTGGATGGTGCAGCCGAGATTGCCGTACCGGCCTTCGTGTCGACGATCTGTATCTGTATCGTGTTCGTGCCGATGTTCTTCCTCACGGGCGTGGCGCGTTACCTGTTCGTGCCGATGGCCGAAGCGGTGATCTTTGCGATGCTGGCGTCCTACGTGCTCTCCCGCACGCTGGTGCCGACGCTGGTGATGATGCTCATGGCCGGCCACACGCAAGACGCCAAGAAGCCCGGCACCGGGTTGACCACCTTTGGCCGCATCTACGAGGGCTTCAACCGTCAGTTCGAGCACATGCGCGGCAACTACGCGGCCATCCTCGGCGGGCTGCTGGAGCGCCGCCGCGCGTTTGCGCTGTCGTTCCTGGGCTTTTGCGTGGCGTCGTGCGCGCTGTACCTGGTGCTAGGGCGTGACTTCTTCCCCGATGTGGATGCGGGCCAGATCCGCCTGCACATGCGTGCGCCGTCTGGCCTGCGCATTGAAGAAACCGCACGCCTGGCCGACGAGGTAGAAGCCACCATCCGAGAGATCATTCCCAAGAACGAGCTGACCACCATCCTCGACAACCTGGGCGTGCCGAACTCGGGTATCAACCTGTCGTACAGCAACGCCGGCACGATCGGCACGCTGGACGGCGAAATCCTCATCGCCCTGCAAGAAGGTGAGCGCAAGCCCAGCGCCGTCTACATCAGCCGCCTGCGTGAAGAGCTGCCCAAGCGTTTTCCGGGCGTGGAGTTTGCCTTCCAGCCGGCGGATATCGTCAGCCAGATCCTGAACTTCGGTTTGCCCTCGGCGATTGACGTGCAGTTTTCGGGCGCGGATGTCGCCACCAACCAGCAGCTCGCGGGCATTCTCGCCAACCGCATCAAGCAGATTCCGGGCGCGGTGGATACGCACGTGCACCAGCGCTTTGACCAACCGACGCTGGCTCTGAACATGGACCGCACCCGCATCCAACAGGTCGGACTGGAGGGGCGTGATGTGGCGCAGAACCTGCTCGTGTCGCTCAGTTCCAGCTTCCAGACCTCGCCCACGTTCTGGTTGAACCCGATCAACGGCGTGGTGTACCAGGTGGCGGTCACGAGCCCGCAGTACCGCGTGGATTCGCTCGATGCGCTGCTGCGCACGCCGGTGGCGGGTGCGCGCGGTGGTGCCACACAAGCGGGCGGGCCGCAATTGCTGGGCAACCTGGTACAGGTCACCCCATCTGTACAGCCGCAGGTGGTTTCGCACTACGACATCACGCCCGTGGTGGACGTGTACGCCGCCGTGCAGGGACGCGACTTGGGCGCCGTCGCCAAGGAAGTGCAGAAGGCGGTGGACGATATCCGCCCCAAGCTGCCGCGCGGCGCGCAGGTGACCATCCGGGGTCAGGTGCAGACGATGGAGTCGTCGTTCCTGGGCCTGGGCGTGGGCCTGGTGATGGCCATCGTGCTGGTGTACCTGCTGATCGTGGTGAACTTCCAGTCGTGGATCGACCCGCTCATCATCGTGACGGCACTGCCGGCGGCGCTGGCAGGCATTGCGTGGATGCTGTTCGTGACGGGCACAACGCTGTCGGTGCCATCACTGACCGGCGCAATCATGACAATGGGCGTGGCAACGGCCAACTCCATCTTGCTGATCTCGTTTGCACGCGAGCGGTTGGCGGAAGGCATTGCACCGGTGCAGGCCGCGCTGGAAGCTGGCGCCACACGCCTGCGCCCGGTGCTGATGACGGCATTGGCGATGATTATCGGCATGGTGCCCATGGCACTGGGCCTGGGCGAAGGCGCAGAGCAGAACGCGCCACTGGGCCGTGCGGTGATCGGCGGACTGCTGTTTGCCACCGTATCGACCCTCTTCTTTGTTCCGGTGGTGTTTGCCAGCGTGCACGGCAGATTGCAGCGGCATAACACACGAAATGCCCGGCCTGGTAACGGTACTGAATTGCGGGGAAGCGAAGGACATGTCTGAGCAAACATCTGGCGCCCATGCTGGCCAACATTCGGGGCACCATTCCAGCCACCAAGCGGTGCTCCCACCGCATCACGTGGTCACCGTTGATCCGATCGAACAGGTGGACCGCAGCCACGCCATGCGACGCGCACGCTGGGTCATGATTGCCGTGGCGATCGTGCTGGCGCTGGGAGCCATCCGCACCCTGGTCAGCCGCCATTACAACGCGCACGCGCTGGAACGGCAGGTGAGCGTGCAGACCAGCCGCTACGTCAACACCACCACGCCCAAACCCGCCAACGCCAGCCGCGATCTGACGCTGCCCGGCACGCTACAGGGCTTTGTGGAGTCGCCCATCTATGCACGCACCAACGGCTACGTGCTGCGCTGGTTCAAGGACATCGGCGCGCATGTCGAAAAGGGCGAGGCGCTGGCCCTGCTCGACACGCCGGAAGTGGACCAGGAACTGAACCAGGCCCAGGCCGCACGCAACCAGGCGGCTGCGCGTCTGGCACTCGCACAGACGTCGCTCACGCGCTGGCAGAACCTGCGCCAGAAAGACGCCGTCTCGCAACAGGAGCTGGATGAGCGCACCAGCGCCGCCAACCAGGCGCACGCCGACCTGGCGGCGGCCGATGCCAACGTGCGCCGCCTGCAGGAGTTGCAAGGCTTCCGCCGCGTGGTGGCACCGTTTGCCGGCGTCGTCACCAAGCGCAATGTCGACGTGGGTACCCTGGTCAACGCAGGCAACGCGGGCGCCAACCGCGAGCTGTTCACGCTGGCGCAGACGGACCCGCTGCGCATTTACCTGTACGTGCCGCAGGCGTATTCACAGCAGGTGAAGGTTGGGCAGGATGTGGCCGTCACGGTGGCGGAAATACCCGGCCAAACCTTCCACGGCACCATCGCGCGCGCATCCGGCGCCATTGATACGGCCACGCGCACCATGCAGGTCGAGGTGCAGTTGCCGAACAAGGACGGCCGTCTGCTGCCGGGTGCCTATGTACAGGTCGCCATTGCCGGCAAGGCAGCAGCAACCGCCAACACAGCCGCGTCGCTCATCGTGCCGACCAACGCGCTGCTCTTCCGCAAGGAAGGCCCGCGCATTGCCGTGGCCGAAAACGGTCGTGTAGACCTGCGCGCCGTCAACATTGGTCGCGACTTCGGCCGCACGGTGGAGATCCTTTCCGGCCTGAAACCGGACGACGCGCTGATCCTCAACCCGGCCGACTCCATCGAACAGGGCGAGGCGGTAACCATCGTGAAGCCGGCCCCCGCTGCGTCGCCGGCCTCCTCGCCTGCGGCTGCCGCACCGCGCGCATCATGACCGGGCTGTCCAGGTTCCATGCGACTGCGCTGGCGGCAGCGCTTGCCACCGTGCTGACGGGCTGCTCCCTCGCGCCGCACTACGAGCGCCCGGCCATGGACGTGCCCGCGCACTGGCAGACCGAGGCACCCTGGCGCGCCGCGCAACCCGCCGACGCTGCCCCCAAGGGCCCGTGGTGGCAACGCTTCAATGATCCGCAGCTCGACAAGCTGATCGAACAGGCGCTGCGCGAGAACCAGTCGCTCAAGGTGGCACTGACCAATCTGGAGCAGGCCCAGGCGCTCACACGTGTGGCACGCGCCGGCCTGCTGCCGACGGTCACGGCCAGCAGCAACGACTCGCGCACGCGCACATCGGCCTACCGGCCGCTCGCGTCATATAGCAGCCCGACCATGTCGACGGTGCAGAACGACCTCGTCCTGCGCGCCGACGTGAGCTACGAAGCCGACCTGTTCGGCCGCGTGCGCAACACCGTTGCCAACGCCGCCGCCAGTGAGGAACAGGCCGCAGCCAATCTGGAGAACTTCCGCCTCTTGCTGGCCGCGCAGGTGGCCACCACCTGGTACAACCTGCGCGAGACCGATGCAGAAATCGCTGTCGTGCAGGAGGGTCTGACCCTGCAGCGCAAAGCGCTTGATTTTGTTACCTCGCGGCATCAGGACGGCGTGGCCTCGGGGCTGGATCTGGCACAGCAGCAGGCGCTGGTCGACAGCACCGCCACGCAGGCTGAACTGCTGACCAAACAGCGTGCGCAATACGAACACGCGCTGGCCACGTTGGTCGGCACGCCCGCCCCCGCCTTCCACATCGACCCCGCGCCGCTGGCAGGGACGCCGCCCACGATTCCGGTGGCGCTGCCCTCCGACGTGATCGAACGCCGCCCCGACGTGGCTGCCGCCGAGCGCGGTGCCGCAGCCGCCAATGCACAGGTGGGCGTGGCACGCGCTGCATTCTTCCCCAGCGTCATGCTAGGCGGTGGCGCGGGCTGGGAAAGCCGTGATGTCGCGCTGCTGTTCAGTGCTCCCACGTTGCTGTGGTCGTTCGGCACGCAGATCGCGCAGACGGTGTTCGACGCCGGCCGCACGCGGGCGCGCGTGGATTTTGCCAATGCGGGCTATCAAGGCGCCATTGCCAACTACCGGCAGACGGTGCTGGGTGCGCTGCAGGAAGTGGAAGATGGATTGGCCGGATTGCAATCGCTCGACCGCGCTGCGACGCAAGCGCGCGCGGCCGTCGCCAGCGCCCGCAAGGTCTACGACATTGCCAGCGTGCGTTACGAGGGCGGCCTGGCGACGTCGCTGGACGTGATCACTGCGCAGCAGTCGCTGCTGAACAACCAGCGTACGGCGGTGCAGATCCTGGGGCAGCAACTGACGACGAGCGTGTTCCTGGTGAAGGCCGTGGGCGGCGACTGGAACCACCCTGCCACGCCGCCGACCGCCAAACAGTAGTGCTGGATCAGGCCATGCGCTGCAGGAAGCGGGCGCCGGCAAACAGGCCAGCCAACTCAGCGTCAGTGCCATGGTGACCAGGGCTTCGAGAAGCTCGGTGGCGTCGCCGGGCACGCGCAGCGCCATCGCAATCACCCCCGCCATCAACAAACCCGCCGCGACGAGGCTGATCAGCAGCGCCCCCACGCCCGACGCAAGCGTGCGCAGCAGCGGCGGATGCTCATGTGCCGGCGGACACAGCACCGCCATGCGCGCACGCACGTAGGCGGTGGTGCGCAGGCTATCGGTGGCATCGGCGTGATGGCGCATCACCTGCATCCAGGTTTGCGTATCCAGCACGCCGGAGCTCAGTTCTTGCGTCACGCGACGCAACGCCGCACGCTCTCGCGCATGGTCAGTGGCATCGCTGGGGGTTTCGCTCGGGTTGGGCTTGTCGAATACCGCCGGGGCCGCAGCGGGATCGCTCGCACGCACCTCATGCCGGTAGGTCACGCGCACACGGCGTGAACGGACGAGATACGCCAGCGTGCCGATCGGCACCAGCACCTCCGCTGCCAGCAACAGGATCATCGGCAACCCTGCCGCTGCCGCACCCGATGCCTGCGCTGCCCATGCCTTGATCCCGCCGCGCATGGCCAGCGTGGCCAGCAATTGCAGCAGGCAATACCCGAGCCAGACCAGCGGAAACCAGCGCACGCGCAAGAACGCTACGACCACCAACCCCAGCGGAAAGACCAGCCCCACGAGTGCCGGCACGAGCCGGAAGGAACCACCACCCGCCTCGCCGAGCATCAGGATCATGCTCATCGTCAGCACGATCGCCAGCGCGGGCAGCGTATTCAGCCACAACAACGTCACCAACCAACCCCGCACGCCATACAACCGATGCGCCCGCGCCCGCGCTGCGGAGATTGCAATCCAACTTCCCTGCATGAAGTTCCCCCGTCCGGATCCGCCATACCTCACATGTTGACGGAGCATGGGTTTTGAATTTTGGCGATTGTGGCATTGGGGCAAAACGGACGCCCCCCTCTAGAGTGGGGACTTGTTTGCAATGTCGTCAATATGTTCTCAAAGCCAGTATTGACAAGGGATTGCGGGAAAATTAGCGGCTCTTAATTCTGATATTCATAACGCTGACTGTTGTATCCGCGTATTTCAAGCGCGACGCCATCAAGGCCATGCCTATAATCCGCGCCGCCCTCTTCTTCACATTGTGAAGGTAGGGGCAAGCCACATCTCAGCCATTACAACTCCGTTTACAACGCACGCGCCCGAACGATGCTGCCATCGCTTGGTCGGTAGCGCTCGGCCGGACAAAAAGAACATGCAAGTTTGGGGAATCAGGGGAAAAGGCGTCAGCCTTGGATGGCCTGCGCGCATTGCTACGGGGTCGCGTCGCCATCATGCTGCTTACGTGACGATTGGCCTATTGGCTGCATGGCCAATGGCCGTGATCGCACAGGTGGCAGTTGAACCGGCACGGACAACGCCGCTGGACACACAGCTCCAGCGAGAGCGCGCCATTGAAGATGCCAACGAACGTGCCCGCCTGCAGGCCGCACCCAACGTGTCACTCGAACCCGGTGCAAATACTGACCTGAAGACCACAGCACTGCCGGCGGAAGCACCTTGCTTCAAGATCGACCGCGTATCTGTGTCCGTGCCGCAGGCGTTGCCGGAGGCCATGCGTGCCCTCGGCGCAAGTCAGTTGCCGCAGGACGGCTTTCGCTTCCTGCAAGACATGCTGGACCAGTACGCCGGCCGCTGCATCGGGCCCAAGGGGCTAAACCTGATTGTGCACCGCGCGTCCGGTCTGCTGCTCGAGCGTGGCTATACAACGACTCGCGTTGCAGTACCAGAGCAGGATCTGTCGAGCGGCATGCTCAAGATAGCCCTCTTTCCTGGCGTCATCCGCCGCATCCGATTTGCCGACGAGTCCATGTGGGGTACGTGGCGCAGTGCTTTCCCCACGGGTGCGGGTCAGTTGCTCAACCTGCGCGACCTCGAGCAAGGTCTGGAGCAAATGAAGCGAGTGACCTCGCAGGATGTCGATATGCAGATCGTTCCGGGCGACTTGCCCGGCGAATCCGATGTGGTCATCACCGTCACCCGCACGCGACTGTGGAAGGTGATCGCGTCAGTGGACGACAGTGGCTCGAAGAGCTCAGGCAAGCTGCAGGGCAACCTGAGTGCTGCGCTCGACAACCCGCTCGGCTTGAACGACTTGCTCAACGTCGGCGTAGTGCATGACTTGAACGTCAACGAACGCGATCGCGGCACCAAGGGGGCCAATGCCTATTACTCGATCCCCTTGGGGTACTGGACGCTTTCGGTTGCTGCCGGCGCGTACGACTATTTCCAGCAGATTGCCGGCGTCAACCAATCCTTCGTATCGTCGGGCAACTCCAAGAATCTGGAAGTGCGCGCGCAATACCTGTTCCAGCGAGATCGTGTGCAGAAGAACTCGTTGCAGTTCCGCCTGGTGCGCCGCTGGAACCATGCCTACATCGACGACACGTCGATCGGCGTGCAGCAACGCGCCACCACCTTCGGTGAGATCGGTTGGCTGCATAAGCACTACTTCGGCGCCGCCCAGCTCGACCTCAACGCCGCGTGGCGATTCGGCGTGCCATGGATGGGCGGGCAGTCCGAGCTGAACCGCTTCGACCCGACCGCTCCGGCCGAGCGCGACAAGTTTCTCTATCGCATTACGACGCTCGATGCGGTGCTGACAGTGCCTTTTACGCTGCCAGTGCCCACTTCGATTGCCAAAGATGGTCTGCCGTTGCGCTACACGGCCACAGTGCGCGGGCAATTCTCAAAGGGAGCGCTATTCGCTGCGGATTTCCTCTCCATTGGCAACCGCTGGACGGTGCGCGGCTTCGACGGTGAACTCACCCTTGCTGCCGAGCGCGGCGCTTACTGGCGTAACGAACTCGAAGCCCCGATCGGCAACTCCGGCCACAGCGTGTACGTGGGCCTCGACGCTGGTACGGTCTCCGGACCCAGCGCCACAACCCTTGCCGGCAAAACGCTGGTGGGCACCGCCGTTGGTCTGCGTGGCAGCCCCTTCAAGGGCCTCTTCTACGACGTATTCCTCGGCTGGGCATTGCACAAGCCCGAGGGTTTTACCACGCGTGCGCAGGCCGCCGGCTTCTCGCTCACCTATCAATACTGACGCGGTTTCCCATGAACAAGCATCTTCATCGCATCGTTTTCAATCGTGTGCGCGGTACGTTGATGGCCGTGGCGGAAACCGTGTCGTCCACGCAGCGGGGCAACAACCGCAGCGGAGAGCGCGGCGTCACCGGTACGTTCCGACTGCGCCCTGGTGCCGTTAGTGTGGCGGCTGTACTTGGCGCGTTCCATCTGACGCCATACGCACAAATCGTAGCCGACCCGAATGCCGGGGCGCATCGGCCAACGGTTGACCAGGCGGCCAACGGTACGCCAGTCGTGCAAATCACGGCACCCTCTGCTGCGGGCGTATCTCGCAACCAGTATCAGCAGTTCAACACCGGCCCCGGCGGCGCGATTCTCAACAACGCACAGACACTCACACAAACACAGCTTGCAGGCTATATCGCAGGTAATCCGAACCTGACCGGTGCCCAGGCGCGCGTCATCCTGAACGAGGTCACCGGCAACCAAGCCTCAAGCCTGCGCGGATACCTTGAGGTGGCCGGACAGCGTGCACAGGTCGTGATTGCAAACCCAAATGGTCTGGTATGCGACGGCTGCGGCGTCATCAACAGCGACCGCTTTACACTGACCACGGGCACCCCGATGCTGGGTGTGGGTGGCAGCCTGGACGGCTTCCGTGTAACTGGCGGTTCGATCCAGGTGCAAGGCAACGGCCTGAATGCAACCAACCTCGATCAGGTAGACCTGATTGCACGCTCAGTACAGGTCAACGGCAAACTGTGGGCAAACAACGTCACCGTCATCGCAGGCAGCAACACCGTCAACTATGCGGACTTGGGCGTCCAGGTCATCACCAGCGATGCCAACCGCCCTACCGTCGCCATCGACGTGGGTAACCTGGGTGGGCTGTATGCAGGCAAGATCCGGCTGATCGGTACGGAAGCCGGCGTGGGCGTCAACAGCGCCGGCACTATCGCCGCGCAATCGGGTGACCTGAACATCGACAGTGCCGGCCGTGTCACGCTGGCCGGTACGACCAACGCGGCCGGTGCGCTACGTGTGAGCAGTGCGCAAGATGTGACGAACACGGGCACGCTGTATGGCCAGCAGAACGTTGACATGCGTGCGGTAGGCTCGGCCACCAATACCGGCACGCTGGCTGCGCTTGGCAATGTCTCGGTGACGGGGCAGCAGGTGCAGTCTTCGGGCACGCTGGCTGCTGGCGTAGATGCGAGCGGTACCGCAGCCAATGCGGGCAAGACACTCAGTACAACAGCCACCGGTTCCGCCAGTCTGAACGGCCGCAACCTTGCCACCGGCGACATCAATGTATCCGGCGCCAATGTAAGTCTGGCCGGTGCGCAAACCAACACGAGCGGGAACGTCACCGCAACGGCCACACAAGGTGACATCGATCACAGCCACGGCAACCTCCAGGCGGGCTCAGCGGCCACCTTCAACGCCACCGGCTCCGTGCGCAACGACGCGGGCACCGTCACCACCACCTTGCTGACGGTGACCGGCGGCGCGCTATCTAACCGTGGCGGTACGCTGTCGCAAAGCGGTAGCAGTACCACCAACGTAAGCGTGACGGGTATGTTCGACAATACCGGTGGCAAGCTGGAAACCGCAGCGCTCAATACCTCCGTGAGCGCCGCATCGACGACCAATGACGAGGGCACCCTGGGACATTCCGGCAACGGCACGCTCAGCTTAAAGACCGGTGCGTTGTCAAACAGAAACGGCAAGCTGCAGACCAACGGCGCACTGGACCTGCACGCGACCACGCTTGGCAATCAAGGCGGGATCATCTCCTCGGTTGGAGCGGCTACGGTGCGCGCTGACTCGTCACTGGACAATACCGGTGGCACGTTGCATACCGACAGCGACCTCGATCTGCAAGCAGGCTCACTGACCAACCGAAACGGCAACGTTTCCGCGACGGGGCAAATCGATGTCAATGTAAAGGGTGCACTGGACAACGCAGTCGGCCGCATGGAGAGTGCCGGCACACATGCCACGATCAACTCCGGATCCCTGATCAACGATGGTGGCGCAGTGGCACACGCTGGCAACGGCACCTTGACCCTGCAGACGAGCGCATTGTCAAACACCGATGGCAAGCTGCAGACCAACAGTGCCCTCGATCTGCATGCCACATCCGCCACGAACCACGGCGGCATCATCTCCGCGGTCGGGCAAGCGACGATACGCGCCGACCAAGCATTGGACAATGGAAGCGGCACCATCCGGACCAATGCTTCTCTTGACCTGCACGCGGCATCGCTCGCCAACCAGCATGGCCTAGTCTCCGCAGCGGGGCAAAGTGCCGCCAACGTGATGGGCATGCTGGACAATACGTCGGGCCGCATGGAAAGCGGCGGCACAGACGCCACCATCAACGCCGGCTCACTCGTGAATGACGGTGGCGCAGTGGCTCACGTTGGCAATGGCATGTTGAGCGTACAGACAGGCGCCCTATCCAACGCAAGCGGCAAGCTGCAAACCAATGGCGCGCTCGACTTGCATGCGGTGTCTCTCACCAATCAGGCTGGTGTTGTTTCGGCTGTGGGTTCCGCCACCGCTCGCATAGACCAGGCGCTGCAAAACGACAGTGGCACGCTGCAGACCAACGCGGGGTTTGACCTGCGCGCGGGGTCAATCTCCAATCAGCGCGGCTTGGTGTCCGCCGCCGACCAAAGCGCCATCAATGTGGTCGGCGCACTGAACAACTCGTCGGGTCGTTTGGAAAGCGCTGGCGCAGACGCGAGCATCAGCGCGGCATCGTTGATCAACGATGGCGGCACGCTGGCCCATGTCGGCAACGGCACGTTGAGCGTCAATACCGGCGCATTGTCCAACGTGGGCGGTCACTTGCAGATCAATGGATCGCTCAGCGTGCAAGCGTCGACACTGGGTAACCAAACGGGTACGGTGTCGGCCAGCGGGCCAACGACAGTGAATGCAAGCCAGACACTGGACAACACAGATGGCACATTGCGAAGCGGCGGCGCGCTCGACCTGCGCGCGGCGGCAATCACCAATCGCAACGGCCTTGTGTCTGCAAATGGCGAAGCCACCGTCAATGTAAGTGGCACATTCGACAATTCGGCGGGGCGGCTACAAGCCGCCGGCACCAACGCCCGCATCCGCGCCGTTGCGTTGACGAACGACGGAGGTACGCTGGTCCACGCCGGCAACGGCACGTTTACAGTGCGGGCGGGCGCGTTCTCCAACACCAGTGGCAAACTGCAGACCAATGGCGCGCTAGACCTGCACGCAGCATCGCTTGCCAACCGTGACGGCCTTCTCAGTGCAATCGGACAGGCAACCATCGGTGCCGACGGCACACTGGACAATACCGGCGGGAAGTTGTCGGCGGATAGCGTTCAAGTGAGCGCTGGCGCTGCGCTCACCAACGACGGTGGGCTGATCGATGCCTCGCACGGCGCTACGGTTTCAGCAAATGCGCTGTCCAACACAGGCGGCACGATCCAGAACTTCGGCACAGAAGCGCTTACCGTCTCGGCCACGCAAACACTATCCAATACCGCCGCCGGGCGAATCACCGGCAATGGCCGCGTTGACATTGCGGCAGCGGCCGTGGACAACAATGGCGGCATCGCGTCGGCAGACAGCATTTTGAACGTGCAATCGGGGGGCATGCTGACCAACCACGGGGGCACGCTCTCTGCAAAGAATGCTATTCAGGCCCACGCGACCGGAGCGATCGACAATTCCGGTGGGCGCATCGAAGCCAACGGCGCAGTGGCCACACTGGATGTGACTGCAGCTTCCATCGATAACACCGCTGGCCGCATGGTCAACGCCGGTAAAGGCGTCACCACCATTGAGGGCGGCGCGCAGATCCTGAACAGCAACGCCGGTAACGCATCAGGCATGGGTACGCTGGGCGGCAACGGTGTCGTTTCCGTTACGGCGCGCACATTGGCCAACACGATGGGCGGGCAAGTGCTGGCCGGTCAATCCCTGGGCCTGAATGTCGACCAAAGCGTCAACAACACCGGCGGTAAGCTGGTCGGTACAACCGGGCTGACCCTGAACCAAACTGGGACCACACTCGACAACACTGACGGCACCATCAACGCGTCGGGCGATATCGTTCTGAACGTCGCGTCACTCGACAACACACGTGGGCAGATCGGCAACAGCATGCGCTCAGGTGGCAGCGTGCAAGCGAACATGGTTGGTGCGTTCACCAACGCTGGCGGCCGAATCGCGTCGGACAGCAACCTGTCGCTTGCGGCGCAGACAGTTCGCGGTACCGGGCGGATCGTTGCCGGCCAAGACGCCGCCATCTCATTGCAAGGCGACTACAACAACGCTGCCGGCAATGTGATCCAAGGCAACCGGGATCTGTCACTTACTACCACCGGCACGCTGACCAACCAAGGCGAATTGCTTGCGGTGCGGAACCTGAGCGCCAACGCAGCCAATATCAACAATACCGGACATATCAACGCTGACGGCACTTCGCTCAACGCGAGCGGCGCCGTCACCAACAGTGGGCGCCTCGAAGGCAATACCGTCACGACAGGCAGCGATACCTTTGCCAACACCGGCACGGTCATTGGCGGATCGGTCACGCTGTCGGCGCGCCAGATCAGCAATAGTGGAGCTGCGGCCATTGTGGCAGCCGCAGACACCTTGAATCTGTATGCCCGGCAGGGGGTGTTCAACACCAACGGCGCCACGCTCTATAGCCTGGGCAACATGACCATCGCAGCAGACGGTGCGCGTGACGCCAGTGGCCGACTGCTCAACAAGACGCAGAGCATCGTTAACGAGGGCTCCACCATCGAGGCCGACCAGAACCTCGAGGTTGCCGCATTGGATGTGCAGAACCGGCGCGCCGACGTGCAGTTCACGACGGACCCGGTCAGCAGCACAGAAGTGGTAAAGAAGAAGCGCGAACAATACTGGTTCTGCGCGAATGGTTACGGGTATGCGATGGCTCGTGGTTGCGGGGCGGCCTACCAGACCACCAGCCTGACCGTCTCCGACAGCGGGCCCACCACCATCACCACCAACATCCCAGGCTCGTTTGTACCGGATAGCGGCTGGCAGACACAGGATACGGTGTACGCGGCAGTGCGATCGGTTGACCCGGTCGCCAAGAAACTCACGTTTGCCGACGGTACGTCGATCTACTACGAGTCGATCTCGCAAGCTCCTGGCTCTGGCGGCGGAACACGTTACACCATCACGTACTACGACGGCGGCTACAACCCGAACGTCAACATCAACCCGCTGGATGAGCGCCCGCTCTACCGCCCATGGGGTGACCATGCGCACGTGGAATACGAGCGGCACACCACTACGACGGTCACGCAAGATCGGCTGCTTTCCGCCACGCCGGAAGCGCGCATGCTGGCGGGCAACAACATGCTGTTCGCCGACGGCATGCGCCTGTCCAACACCTACAGCACGGTGGCCGCTGGCAATGTGATGCAGTTCGGCACCGCCACGCAGACTGGCGGCGTTGGCGACGGCAGCACGATTGGCACCACCACCATCAGCAATGTCGGCCGTACATTCGCGCGTACGACCACGGTGTCGGAGTGGTCGCTCTACCGCCACGACGATGACTACAACGAAACGAGCCAGCTCGCGCAACCGACGCAGGTCAGCACCCAGATCAACGGGGAACTGCGCGGCACCGTCTCTGCGGG
The DNA here is from genome assembly GCF_016429285.1 of Ralstonia sp. ASV6. GTDB lineage: Bacteria > Pseudomonadota > Gammaproteobacteria > Burkholderiales > Burkholderiaceae > Ralstonia > Ralstonia flaminis. The sequence goes on along the minus strand of NZ_JAELUI010000006.1, from coordinate 8,603 downwards.
CACGCGCCTGACCGGCAACATTGGCAGCCTGACCAACACCAACGTGTCGGCCACAGATTCTTCGGTGGCCGGAGCAGGCAGTACGTTGGGAGTCAATGCAGGCACCAGTGGGCCGACCAGCGGCACGGGCGCAAGCGTTGGCATGGTTGGCGGTACGGGTGGCACTGTCGGCATGAGTGGCGGCACCGGTAATGCGGTCGGTATGAACGGTGGTTCCGCCGGCAACGTCAATGCGGGTGGCGTGCATTTCACCGTTGGCACGCCGGCCAACCCTCTACCCAACTTCACGCTGCCAACCAATGGTCTGTTCCACATCAATCCGGTGCCGGGCCCCGGCTACCTGATCGAGACCGACCCGCGCTTCACCAATCGCGGCATATTCATCTCCAGTGACTACATGCTGGGGCGTCTCGGCATCGACCCCGCACTTACGCAGAAGCGCCTGGGTGACGGTTTCTACGAACAGAAACTGGTGAACGACCAGATCACCCAGCTCACGGGGCGCCGCTATTTGCAGGGCTACGCCAGCGCTGAAGATGAATATCGCGCGCTGATGGAATCAGGCGCGAGCGTGGCGAAGTCATTCTCGCTCGTTCCCGGCATGGCATTGACGGATACGCAGATGGCCGCGCTTACGCAGGACATCGTGTGGATGGTTGAGCAAACGGTCACGCTACCCAACGGCGCAACAACCAAGGTCCTGGCGCCTGTGGTCTACCTGGCGCAGACGCGCGCTGATGACCTGAAGCCCTCCGGCGCACTCATCACCGCAGATGCCATCGATCTGCACACCGCCGGAGACCTGAACAACAGCGGTCGTATCGCGGGTGACACGCGCGTCAACCTGACGGCAGACAACGTCGTCAACCGTGGGGGAACGATCAACAGCAAGGGCGCCACCGTTATCTCGGCCACCATGGATGTCGTCAACGCCTCCGGCACCATTTCCGGAGACGCCGTGGGCGTAGCCGCCGGACGCGACATCCGCAACGTCACGTTGGTCGATGTGGATGGCGCACGCGCCCAAGCGGGGGCCAGCACTTCCACCAACAGCTTGATCGGACAAACCGGCACCATCGTCTCGCGCGGTGATTTGGCCATGTCAGCTGGGCGCGACGTGGTGGTTTCAGGCGCCACCCTGTCGGCCAAAGGCGATGCCAGCATTGCCGCAGGCCGCGACGTCACCATTGACACGGCCAAGGCATCCACCACCACCGGTTACTACTACGACGCGCAAACGCACAGCAACGCGCAAGACACCACCCACCTCACATCCTCCGTGGCGACGGGCGGCAACCTGTCGATCGGCAGTGGCCGCGACACCACCCTCACCGCCGCGCAAGTCAAGGCAGGCGGCGACATCACCGCCGTCTCACAAGGCAACCTGACCGTCCGCAATGCCACCGACACCTCGTCGATGGACTACACCAACACGCGTGAGAGCAACCACGTGCACACCGCCAACCGCCTCGACGAGGCAACGGTGGGCAGCAACGTAAGCGCGGGTGGCAACGTCACGCTGGCAGCGGTCAACGCAAAGGCCGGCGGCAGCGCACGCACCGATGGTGGCGGCAACGTGTCCATCGTCGGGTCGAGCATCACGGCGGGCACCGCGCGGCAGGACAGCGCGGAGAAATCGTCTCCCACCGCCTCGACCGCTCCGGGCCGGATGATCATTCAGCCAGTCGACCCTTCCAGCACTAGGACAAAGACCGCACCAGCCGGCGGCGTCACCATCGTGGCAGACCACGACGTGACGATTGCGGAAGCGCGTGAACAGCACAACGCTGCCAAGTTCGACTTTGATGCGAGCAAGGGATTGTTGTCGTCGAAGTCCACGCGTAGTGAATCCACGTTAAATGCCAACCTGGGTGTGAGCAGCACGGTTTCGGGTGAGACGGTGCGCGTGCAAGCGGGGAATGATCTGACGGTGCGGGGTAGTAATGTGGTGGGGACGGGCGACGTAAAACTGGCCGCCTCTCACGATGTAAAAATCACGACATCGCAAAACACGACTCAGTCGACCAGCAGCTCCGAGCAGAAGGAGTCTGGATTCCTGGGCAGTAACGGCATGTCTGTATCGGTCGGTACGCGCTCACAGTCCTCTGACCAGCAGTCAAGCCAGGTGACGAACAACGGCAGCATGGTCGGTTCTCTCAATGGCAACCTAACCATCGCGGCGGGGAACGACGCGCATGTCACCGGCAGCGTGATTCACGCCGGCAACGATCTGGCCATGGCGGGCAAAACCGTCACCATTGACTCGGCTTACGACACGACAGCAGACGCCGAGCGGCAACGCTTCCGACAAGCCGGCGTAACGGTGGGGATCACCAGCCCCGTGATCTCCGCCATCCAGACCGGCCGGCAGATGGCAGAGGCTGCAAAGCATGTAGACGGCGATCCACGCCTGATGGCGCTCGCAGCCGCCACAACAGGTCTCGCAGCCAAGAATGCTTACGATGCCGTAGGTGGCGACCCGGTTAAGGCAGCAACCAGCGTTGGCATCAACATCTCGCTTGGTGCGAGCAAGAGCGACAGCCAATCACAGATGCGGTCCAGCACAGCGATGGGCAGTACGGTTTCTGCAGGTGGTAACGTCACCATTGCCGCCTCGGGTGCGGGCAAGGACAGCAACATCAACGTTGTGGGCAGCACGATCTCATCGGGCAAGAACACGTTGTTGGCTGCAGACGGCGATGTCAATCTGCGGGCAGCACAGAGCACAAGCAGCCAGCACTCCACAAACAGCGGCGCGAGTGCCGGTGTGGGCGTATCTATCAGTGTCGGTTCGCAAAGCGGTATTGCCTTCACCGCGAACGCATCTGGCAGTAGAGGAAATGCCGATGGCGACTCAACGACGTGGACCAATTCCCACGTCACCGCCGGCGACACCTTGATGATCCGCTCGGGCGGTGACACGAATGTGCGTGGTGCTGTCGTCTACGGCCAGCAGGTTGTCGCAAGCATTGGTGGCAATCTCAACGTCGAAAGCCTGCAGGACACCAATCACTACGACTCCAAGCAACAGAGTGCGGGGGTAGGTGTTAGCGTGTGCGTGCCGCCGCTTTGCGTGGGCAAATCCAGCGTTTCCGGCAGCATCAGCCAGAACAAGCTGAACAGCGACTACGCGGCCGTAGGTGAGCAATCCGGCATACGCGCCGGCGACGGCGGCTTCCAGATCGACGTCAAGGGCAACACCGACCTCAAAGGCGGCGTGATTGCCAGCAGCGACAAAGCCGTGCTGGACGGACTCAACAACCTGACTACCGCTACGCTTACGCACAGCAACATCCAGAACGAAGCGCACTATAGCGGCTCGCAGATTGGGATCAGCGGTGGCTACTCCTTCGGGGGTGGAGGCGATACCGACAAGAGTGGTATCGGCAAGGACCAACGAGGCAAGGCCGACAACGTCAACCCTGTACCTGGCACAGAGCTGCCAAGCAGCCGCAGCGGTTTCACAGCAGCACCACCGATCGTACTGAGCGCATCAGGCGACGCCAGCTCAACAACCAGCAGCGCAATCAGCGGCGGCACGATCACGATCACCGACAGCGCCAAGCAACAGCAACTGACTGGCAAGACCGCTGCGGAAACCGTGGCAGGTATCAACCGTGACGCATCAAATACGGGGGGCGCGCTCGCGCCGATCTTTGATAAGGACAAGGTTCAGGCGGGCTTTGAGATTGCTGGCCAGTTCGTCAATCAAGCGGGGACGTTTGTTGGCCAGCGCATGCAGGAAGTCGACGCAGCCAAGGCCGCAGCCCAAAACCCGGCACTCTCACCCGAGCAACGTGCGCAAGCCCAGCAGCAAGCGGACAAGCTGGCGGCGGACTGGGGGCCAGCCGGCACCTATCGTCAAGTTCTAACAGCCCTGACTGTTGCCGCCGGCGGCAACGTCACAGGTGGGATGGGGCAGTTTGCGCAGAATGCCGCTGTCGCATATCTGCAGCAGCTCAGTACCAATCAGGTAAAGCAAATTGCCGATGGATTGGATAGCGAAAGCGCTCGCGCGGCTCTGCATGCAATCGTCGGATGTGCGGGTGCTGCCGCCAGCAGTCAGAACTGCGGTGCGGGCGCGCTGGGCGCTGTATCCAGTTCCCTTCTTGGCACGCTGCTTGGGCCAACCAAAGACATGTCCGCGTCGGATAGGCAGGCGCGAGAGAACATCGTGACAAGCTTGGTGGCAGGTATCGCGGCGATAGCTGGGACCAATGCCACAACGGCGACCAACGCCGGGCAGATTGAGGCTGAGAACAATCAAGTTGCGATGCAGGCTGGACCTGCACCCCACCCAATCCCCCCGACCCCTGGGGAACCGCGCAAGCCGTTTGAGCTCCCTGGCTTTAAAGGAGAGAGTGCAAAGAAGGGCGATGGCATTTTCGGCAACCCGATCACCGAGGTCGACCCGACGGCCAACTTGCACACGAATCCGATCAATACGGAGCAATCGTCCGGCCTGATCATCACACAGTTCGACGTAGTCAAGAAGGCGTTGCGCGACTACATTCTTATGATGGCGGGGGGCAACGATAACAACCGGATGCCGATTCCCGAGAAAGTAACTGCAAATAATGGACTTCAGGTTGAGTCCAATCCAAAACACACTCCAGGAATGCCTGGTAGTAACGTCAGAGCGGGAACGGAGCCACGAAATTCTTTGGAATTATTCAACAACTCTATCCCTGGTGATCGCAACAAGCGTTACGCCATTGATTCAGACGGAAACATCAATAGATTCTCCACCGACGGAAATGGCGTATACCATTGGAGCGGTTCGACGGGGGACACACGAAATCCTCTAGAGCTTAGCCCCATCCCGAAAGAAGTTAAGCGCGACCTTGGATTTAAGGGAAGATAAATGATATTCGGAACCCCTGATATTTTCGCAATTTGGTATGACTCCGTTGAACCTTGGTCAACCGAGAGATTCGACAACGGATGCTTCGGCTACATTGTCAATGGAAAGCTAATGTGGTCCATGAATTCCACCCTTAGCATCGATTTATATGACATGGAAAATTTATACTGCATGAACAATAGCGTCAGAAATGATACGTTCTTTCAACTCCCTGCAAAAAAATTAATTACAGAGCTTCAGAAGCTTTCCTTTCCGACTATGGATTCCAATGTGGAGAAAAGTGATTTTACCTATTTCTTATCACCACAGAGTCTCTCTGATGAAGGTCATGATTTCTTTATCGTGGAAAACGGTGACCTTGCGAGAATTATTTACTCCAACAAAGATGATGAATCCAGCATACTTGAGATCACCATGGATGTGGGGAAATTCCAATCAATCGCCCGCAACGCGATCGCAAGCTACCGAACCAGATAGTGAAGCACGAAGAAATGGCGGTCATCGCATTGCAGTTGGCCGGCCATGGGTGCGTACCTTAGTATGTATCGCGCGCGAACGGCGGGCGCCTAGATGCGCGTATGAATTCAATGGGGGCGCTCTACCAGTGGCGAAACGGTTGCATGGTAGCTAGACACAGAAAGCAGCCATGAACCAACCGCTGATCAACCAATTGGCTGGTCTCTATCACTTGAGTTCTGGCACCTCCTTAGAGGCCGTCATAAAATTCTACGGCATGCACTAAGATCACCTAGAAGTATTCGACAAAAACGGGAACTTCAAATTTGTAGTCAATCCAGATGTAACCATCAACGACGCAAAAACAGAGAGCGCAGAAAAACAAGGGCGAAAAATCAACGTTAGATAGTCATGAATTATAATTTAATTAAATCCATAATCACAGAAATTGCGCAAGATAACGGAATAAATCCGACACCCCCCCCGAGAAGAAATCAATCCAGATACCAATGCACCTTCATGGAGAATTGATTTTGACGAAGATCTTAATGAACCCCTGATCGACAACATGAATCGATTGCAATCCGCCATCATTCTTTACATCACCGCAAAATCAAAAGGCGATTTATTAATAGCAAAAGCAGGACTTATAAGAATCGGCATTTCACTGCAGAATATGGAAGGCTTCTTTTCCGTGTTGACCCATGATATAAAGAAAACCTATCTCGACCCTCGCTTTACCTTCCCAGAATTTCCCAGCGAAAACTGGAAAATACCGCCAGAATACAATTTTAAATAAATCAACCAACGCCAAAAATATCGAAAAAAATAATCAATTATTATGGGCGCCCCCCTTTTTGCTTTCCATCTGTTTTTCTCGATCTTCTTCATGATGCAAGGAGCAACACATGATCGCCTGATTCCCTCATCGAATGAACGAAATTATTTTATTCACGATATTTAAAATCAGGAAATCCACCTTGAAAAAGGCATCATAGGAAATACTATTCGACAGGTGATCACAGAATGTGAGAAAGGTACATCCGCTGGACGCGCGCAAGTAATGGCGAGTGCACGAGCACTGTACTTTCTGAACAGCGACTACGCGGCCGTAGGTGAGCAATCCGGCATACGTGCCGGCGACGGCGGCTTCCAGATCGACGTCAAGGGCAACACCGACCTCAAAGGCGGCGTGATTGCCAGCAGCGACAAAGCCGTGCTGGACGGACTCAACAACCTGACTACCGCTACGCTTACGCACAGCAACATCCAGAACGAAGCGCACTATAGCGGCTCGCAGATTGGGATCAGCGGTGGCTACTCCTTCGGGGGTGGAGGCGATACCGACAAGAGTGGTATCGGCAAGGACCAACGAGGCAAGGCCGACAACGTCAACCCTGTACCTGGCACAGAGCTGCCAAGCAGCCGCAGCGGTTTCACAGCAGCACCACCGATCGTACTGAGCGCATCAGGCGACGCCAGCTCAACAACCAGCAGCGCAATCAGCGGCGGCACGATCACGATCACCGACAGCGCCAAGCAACAGCAACTGACTGGCAAGACCGCTGCGGAAACCGTGGCAGGTATCAACCGTGACGCATCAAATACGGGGGGCGCGCTCGCGCCGATCTTTGATAAGGACAAGGTTCAGGCGGGCTTTGAGATTGCTGGCCAGTTCGTCAATCAAGCGGGGACGTTTGTTGGCCAGCGCATCCAAGAGGCGGATGCCAAGCGGCAAACCGCCGACAAGCTGGAGAAGCAAGCAGCAGACCCAAGCAGCAATTTGACGGATGGACAGCGTCAACAACTTTGGGAACAGGCTCAGCAAACGCGCGCGGAAGCTGTGGACACGGAAAGCAAGTGGGGGGCCGGTGGCACGTATCGTCAAATCGCCAATGCATTGACGGCGGCGGCCGGCGGCAATGTGAGCGGCAGTTACGCACAATTCATGCAAAGCGCCGTTGTCAACTATGTCCAGCAACAGGGGGCCGGATACATCGGCAAGCTCGTTGCGGACGGTGTTGTCAAAGAAGGCAGCCCCGAACACGCGAGCCTGCATGCGATCGTGGCTTGTGCAGGTGCGGCTGCCAGCAGCCAGAGTTGCGGCGCTGGGGCGCTTGGCGCAGCGGCCTCTAGCTTGCTGACCAATCTGTTCACCGACGATGCGAAAGAAACCAATGCCGACAAGGATGCGAAACGCAACCTTGTGACGTCTTTGGTGGCAGGGGTTGCTGCGGTTGTGTCGAGCAGCAATGCTGCCACCGCGACCACTGCCGCAACAGCAGCTGTTGATAACAACTGGCTAACACCTAAGCAGAAGATCGAGCGCGATCAGAAACTAGCGAACTGCACGACGGATGCCTGCCGCAAGGAGGTCCGAGACCAGTTTGCCAAGCTGTGGCAATCGAATCATGACCGTGCTGAAAACTGCAGTACTGTGCAGTCCTGTTTGGCCGTGGTCAACGAACTGCGTGGCGTGCAACAAGAAAGTGGTGAGCGTACAAACGAGTTGTGGGCTGCTGCCGGTTCAGTGGACACCGACCTAAGCTTCTCGAGCTTGCTCAAACTGTATCGGACTGACGTAGCCGAGCGTCGAATGCCTGCGCGTCGGATTGTAGAAGCGCTCGATGTAGTCGAACACGTCTGACCTAGCTTGCTCGCGACTGCGGTAAACACGACGCGCCGTTCGCTCGGTCTTCAGGCTGCTAAAGAAGCTTTCCATCGCCGAGTTGTCCCAGACCTCGCCGGCGCGGCTCATGCTACAGGTGATGCCCTGTTCCTTGAGCAACTGCTGGAAGTGCTCACTGGTGTATTGGCTGCCCTGGTCCGAGTGATGGAGCAACTGCACCGGTCGCCCACGTCGCCACACGGCCATCATCAGCGCATCGGCCACCAACTGCGAGGTCATGCTCGATTGCATTGACCAGCCCACCGCCCGGCGCGAGTACAGGTCCAGCACCACCGCCACGTACAGCCAGCCCTCAGCCGTCCAGATGTAGGTGAAGTCCGCCACCCACTTCTGGTTCGGTGCGTCAGCCTGGAATTGGCGGTCCAGCACGTTGGCCGCAATGGCGCAGCGCTCGCCATGGTCCTTGGGCAAGCCTCGCCGCCTGGGCCTGGCACGCAGGGCCTGCGCCCGCATCAATCGCTCGATACGGTGCAGGCCGCAACGCTCACCCAGCGCCAGCACGTCGTGCCAGACTCGGCGGGCACCGTAGGTGCGGTCACTGCCAACGAAGCTTTGCCGTACCTTCGCCGCCAGCGCTTCGTCTTCCAGGCTGCG
>NZ_JAELUI010000069.1 GCF_016429285.1 Ralstonia sp. ASV6 | reverse complement strand
GTCGGGCCATACTGCAACGCGGCCTGCGGGTTGTCGGCAAACATGCGGGCGCACGCCGCCTGAATCGCTTCTACCGGGAAGGTGACCGGGGCGGGCAGGCCGCCGGCAAACGAAATGACCTCAGGGCGTTCGGTGATCTTGAGGATTTCCCGGATCGCCGAGCTGGTCAGTTTCTGAGCACGGTTGGAGAAGGTACAGGCGGTGTGGTCCATGGTGTGGTCCTTGTGTTGCGGCGCCCACCTCGTGAGCGGGCGCCGTGGGTGGGCAAAGCGAAAAGAATAGCAGGCAACGCCCCTGACTTGCAGGGGCTGGAACGACGCCGGGTGAAACGATTAAGCGACTTCAGCAATCAGCTCGATTTCAACGCACGCGCCGAACGGAATCTGTGCGACGCCGAAGGCGCTGCGGGCGTGCTTGCCGGCATCGCCAAACACCTCGGCAAACAGCTCCGACGCGCCGTTGGTCACCAGGTGCTGCTCGGTGAACTCGGGCGTGGAATTGACCAGGCTCATGACCTTGACGATGCGTTTGACGCGGCCCAGGTCACCACCCAGGTGGGTGTTCAGCGTGGCCAGCAAGTCGATGGCGATGGCGCGCGCGGCGGCCTTGCCTTCCTCGGTGGTCATGTTGGCGCCCAGCTTGCCGACCCACGGCTTGCCGTCCTTCTTGGCGATGTGGCCGGACAGGAAGACCTGGTTGCCGGTTTGCGCGGCCATGACGTAGGCGGCGGCCGGAGCACCGGCGGCGGGCAGTTCGATGCCCAGTTGCTTGAGCTTGGCCTGGGCGTCGTGCGAGGCGGTCATGAGGACTCCTTGATGTGTTGGGTGAACAAAACCGAGTAAAGACGCTATCGGCGCACCGAAGTCCGCCGGCCGATGCCGACCACGGCAATCACTGCCAGTGCAAACAGCACAGTCGGCGCATCGAGCGATTCGCCCAGCAGCAGCCAGCCGCCGATCAACGTCATGAAAGGTTGCAGCAATTGTATCTGCCCGACCCGCGCAACACCGCCGGCAGCCAGGCCCGAATACCAGAACAGAAAGCCGATGAACATCGAGAAGGCCGACACGTAGCCCAGCCCGATCCAGGCGCGTGCCGAAGCATGTGCCAGCGCTTCGGCCTGATGCGTGGACGGTAGCCACGCCAGCGCGGCCACCATTGGCAGCAGCACCGGCAGCGAGATGACCAGCGCCCAGGCGATCGTCTGCGTGCCGCCCAGTTCGCGCGAGAGCTTGCCGCCGGTCGCATAGCCGAGAGCGCCGGTCACCATGGCGGCAAACAGCAGCCAGTCGGCGCGGTGCAGGGTGCCGGCCCCTTGCAGCAGCGCAAACGAGACGACCAGCACGCTGCCCACCACCGCGCACAGCCAGAACCCTGCCGATGGCCGCTCACGCCCGAACCACGCGGCAAACACCGCGGTTGCCAGTGGCAGCAGGCCAGTGATGATGGCGCCGTGTGCGGCGGGCACATCGCGCATCGCCAGCGAGGAGAACAGCGGAAAGCCGACCACCACGCCCATCGCCGTGACAGCGAGTTGCCGCCATTGGCGGCCCTGCGGGCGTTTGGCGGCGGGGAACGCGCCGGTGGCTGCCAGCAGGCCCAGTGCCAGAACGCTTGCCAGCACTGCCCGTACCAGTGCCACGAAGGTCGCATCCAGCTCGGCCACGGCCATGCGTGTGAACGGCAGCGTCTGGCTGAAGATCGCCACGCCGATGAAGCCGAGCAGTATGCCGCGGCGTTCGGCGTGGTCGGTGTGGTGCATTGGCAGGGTGGCGGATTTGTTCATGGCGCGCGTCCTTTCAATCCGCAAATGCCACCGCCACGCGGCGGTTCTGACGGCTCTTCTTCTCAATTTTGGTGACGACCACGCGGCCGATTTCACCGGTGGCGCGCACGTGGGTGCCGCCGCACGGCTGGCGGTCGATGCCGTCGATATGGATGATGCGGATGGCCGACGCGCCCACCGGAGGCGCCGCACCAATCGTGCGCACAAGCTCGGGCTGCGCGGCCAGTTCTTCGGGCGTGATCAGGTCGATGCGCACCGGCGTGTTGCGGCCGATCAGTTCGTTCAGTTGCGTGGTGAGTGTGTCGCGGTCGAGCGTCGATTCCGGCAGGTCGAAGTCGATACGGCCCGAGTCCGGCGAGATGCCGCAGCCCGTCACGGGCACCGGAATCAGCGAGCCCAACAGGTGCAGGCAAGTGTGCAGACGCATCAGGCGGTGGCGGCGCTCCCAGTCGATGGCGGCGGTGACGGCAGTGCCGGGCGCGAGCAGGGTGAGGTCTGCGCCGTCTGCCGGCACGTGCAGCACGGTCTGGCGATCGGGGCTGTAGATGGTGTCGGCTATCGCCACGGTCTGGCCATCTGGCAGGGCGAGGGTACCGGTGTCGCCGGCCTGGCCGCCGCTTCGGGCATAGAACACGGTCTGGTCCAGCTCGATGCCTTCCGGGTGCACGGCAACGATGGTGGCGTCGCAGGCGGTTCGGTAGGCATCTTCGTCAAAGCGCTTGAGCGTTGGCATAGCGGGGCTCCTGTGGGTGGAGTGTGCGCATAAGGGCGGAAATCCGACCTTGATCCTACCGAACTGTGTCTGTACAGTACCTGTACACTTTGTCGTGGTGCTTTCTGTACAGTTCTTTGGTCCCACAATCTGGCCTTCGATCATGACTGTCTCTTCCCAAGTCGTCAGCCTGGATGCCCGGCGCGCGGCTGCGCGGCCGGCTGCGGAGCAGCTGCCCGACCCGATTCCCTCGGCGCAGATGACGCTGGTGGACCAACTGACCGAGTGGGCGCGCATGCGCATCGACGAGCGTGTGTTCCGCGCCGGCATGCGCATGCCCTCGATCCGGCAATTGGCGCAGGAAAAGAGCATCTCGCGCTTCACGGTGGTCGAGGCCTACGAGCGGCTTGTGGCACAGGGGTATCTGGAATCGCGCCGTGGTTCGGGCTTCTACGTAAAGGAGCGCCACACGGCATTACCCGACGATCAGCCTGCCCCACCGCCGCTGGCAGTCGGGCGCAAGATCGACGTCACCTGGCTGTTGCGCAACATGTTTCTTTCGGCCGAGCCGCGCAAGTCGCCCGGCACCGGCTTTTTGCCCAACGGCTGGCTGGACGGCGAGTTGATCGCCAATGCCCTGCGCACACTGGGCCGCCAGAACGGCAACCAGTTCTTGGCGCCAGGCTTGCCGCAGGGCTTCTTGCCGTTGCGCCAGCAGTTGCAGACGCGCCTGGCGGAGCTGGAGATTGGTGCGCGCCCCGACCAGATCGTCATGACCTCGGGCATCACCTCGTCGCTCGACTTGATCGCGCGCCAGTACGTGCAGCCCGGCGATACGGTGCTGGTGGCCGATCCGGCGTGGTTTCTGATGTTCGGCCGCTTTGCCGCACAGGGCGCACAGGTGATCGGCGTGCCCTACACCACCGAGGGGCCGGACCTGATTGCGCTGGAGGGGCTGGTGCAGGTGCGCAGGCCCAAGCTGCTGATCATCAATTCGATCCTGCATAACCCGACGGGCACATCGCTCTCGGCCGCCAAGGCGTTCCAACTGTTGCGGCTGGCTGAGCAGTACGGCTTTCTGATCGTGGAAGACGACATCTATGGCGACCTTGCGCCTCCGGGCCACCAAGGCACGCGCCTGGCCAGCCTCGACCAATTGCGCCGCGTGATCTACCTGGGCAGTTTCTCCAAGACGCTGGCGATCAATTTGCGGGTAGGCTTTATCGCCTGCCACCCGGAGTTGGCCAAGAATCTGACCGATGGCAAGCTGCTGACCAACCTGACCACGCCCGAGATCAACGAGCGCGTGCTCTACAAGATCCTCACCGAAGGCCAGTACCGCAAGCACGTCGAGCGCGTACGTTCCCGCCTGGACCGCGCCCGGGATGGCGTGCAGCGCAGCCTGGAGCGCATGGGCCTGAAGCTCTTTGCGCAGCAGGGCGCCGGGATGTTCCTCTGGGCCGATACGGGGCAGGACACCAACGCCATCGCCCGCGCTGGGCACGAGCAGGGCTACGTGTTTGCGCCGGGCAGCCTGTTTTCGCCGTCGCAGATGCCGTCGACGTGGATGCGCTTCAACATCGCCACCAGCGCCGACCCGGACATGCTTCGGTTTCTGGCAGAGCAACTCGATCGCGGCGGCTGACGGGTTGGGGATTCCGCGGTCTTGAAAACCCGGGCCGACGCCTTATCTAGCCTCACAAATTCATGCGGGCACACGCGCTACGTGTAGCCCGCTTCTCTTTCCGTTTCCACTTTTCAGACTTTTTACGCACACCATGAGCGCACCGCACGAGAAGATGGCTTTCCAGGCAGAAGTGAAGCAGCTTCTGCATCTGATGATCCACTCGCTGTACAGCAACAAGGAAATCTTCCTGCGCGAGCTGGTCTCCAACGCGTCGGACGCGGTGGACAAGCTGCGCTTCGAGGGCATCGCCAATCCGCAACTGCTGGAAGGCGGTGGTGAGCTGGGCATCCGCATTGGCTTTGATGCCGCCGCGCGCACCATCACCATTGCCGACAACGGCATCGGCATGAGCCGCGATGAGGCCATCCGCAACCTTGGCACCATCGCCCGCTCGGGTACGCGCGAGTTCTTCAGCCAGCTCTCGGGCGACCAGCAGAAAGATGCAGCGCTGATCGGTCAGTTTGGCGTGGGTTTCTACTCCGCCTTTATCGTGGCCGACCGTGTGACGGTGGAATCGCGCCGCGCCGGCGTGGCCGCCAATGAAGGCGTGCGCTGGGAAAGCACCGGCGACGGCGAATTCACCGTCGACACCATCGAACGTGCTGAACGCGGCACCACCATCACGCTGCACCTGCGCGAGGGTGAGGACGATTTCCTCTCCGCCTGGCGCATCAAGTCGGTCGTGCAGAAGTATTCGGACCACATCTCCCTGCCGATTCAGATGCGCAAGGAAGCGTGGGACGAAGAAAAGAAGGAGATGGTCGCCCAGGACGAATGGGAAACCATCAATCAGGGCAGCGCCCTGTGGGCCCGCCCGCGTGCCGACGTGACCGACGAGCAGTACATCGCCTTCTACCAGCATATTGCGCACGAGAACGGCAAGCCGCTCGCGTGGACGCACAACCGCGTGGAAGGCCGCAGCGAATACACGCAACTGCTGTACCTCCCGACCAATGCGCCGTTCGACCTGTGGGATCGCGAGCGCCGCAGCGGCCTGAAGCTGTACGTCAAGCGCGTGTTCATCATGGATGACGCCGAGCAACTGCTGCCGGGCTATCTGCGCTTCGTGAAGGGTGTGATCGATTCGGCAGACCTGCCGCTGAACGTGTCGCGCGAAATCCTGCAGGAGAGCCGCGATGTGAAGGCCATCCGCGAGGGCTCGACCAAACGCGTGCTGGGCATGCTCGAATCGATGGCCGAGTCGGATGACGCGGCCGAGAAGGAGAAGTACACCACCTTCTGGCAGCACTTCGGCCAGGTGCTCAAAGAGGGCATTGGCGAGGATCACGCCAACAAGGACCGCATTGCCAAGCTGCTGCGCTTTGCTTCCACGCACAACGAAGACAGTGCTCAGACCGTATCCCTGGCCGATTACATCGGCCGCATGAAGGAAGGTCAGGACAAAATCTACTACGTGACCGCCGAGAATTGGACGGCCGCCAAGTCCAGCCCGCACCTGGAAATTTTCCGCAAGAAGGGCGTGGAAGTGCTGCTGCTGACCGACCGCGTGGACGAGTGGATGCTCTCGTTCCTGCACGACTTTGAAGAGAAGGAACTGGTGTCGGTGGCGCGTGGCGATCTGGACCTGGGCGCGATGGAAGATGAAGCCGAGAAGGCTGAGCACGCCAAGGTGGAAGGCGAGTTCAAGGCGTTGGTCGAGCGTGCCAAGACGGTGCTGACCGACAAGGCCAAGGATGTGCGCATCACGCATCGCCTGACGGATTCGCCGTCGTGCCTGGTGGCCGATGATGGCGACATCAGCGGCACGCTGGCGCGCCTGCTCAAGCAGGCAGGTCAGCAAGCGCCCGACAGCAAGCCGGTGCTGGAGCTTAACCCGACGCATCCGCTGGTGCGCAAGCTCGCGCTGCTGGAAACCGTGACCGGCAACGACGCCGATCGCGTCGCGTTTGAAGATCGCCTGCACGTGCTGTTTGATCAGGCTCTGCTGGCCGAGGGTGGCTCGTTGACCGACCCGGCGGCTTACGTGCAGCGCGTGAATCGCCTGCTGGCCTGATCGCCCTTGGCTCTGTACCTGTGACGCTCAAGCGATGCTTTCCGCCTGTGGTCGACGCGCGCACGCGCGTGCTGATCCTGGGCAGCCTGCCCGGCGAGGCATCGCTCGCGCAATCGCAGTACTACGCTTACAAGCACAACCAGTTCTGGCGCCTGGCCGGTGAGGTGATCGGCCAGGATTTGCCGGGTATGGACTACGACGCGCGTCTGCAAGCGCTGCGCGCGCATCGCCTCGGTTTGTGGGATGTCGTGGCCGAGGCCAAACGAGAAGGCAGCCTCGATAGCAAGATTCGGGACCACGCCGGCAACGACCTCGCCGCCCTGATTGCCTCATTGCCGGAATTGGTTGCGATTGCCTTCAACGGCGGCACCGCCGCACGCATCGGCCTGAAGGCGCTCGGTGCGCATGGCGGCGGCCACCACATCCTGACACTGCCCTCCAGCAGCCCGGCGCATACCTTGTCCTACGCGGAGAAGCTGCGTGTGTGGCAGGAACTGCGGGCATGGCTGGATTAGCGCCGCTAACAAAACCGCCCTGGCGCCGTTGCGCCTCCTTGCCGTACTCCAGTACTGTCTGCGTCGGCACGCCTAGCCAGGACAGTTTTGTTAGCGGCTCTTAGGCCGCCCCTTTTCAAGCCTTGCGCTGCTCCACCAGACGATTCCACAGCATTCCAGCCCGATTTCCGCTTCGGCAGTAAGCAAGAATGGGTTTGGGCAATGCATCAACCAACGCGCCAAACGCACCCACTTCCGCATCGCCGATCTGATTCGGCTCGATAGGCAGGTAGCGCGCCTCCAGACCCAATTCGCGCGCGGCTGCGGCAATCTCTTCAAAGGCGGGCTGGTCAGCGCTTTCCCCATCGGGGCGGTTGCAGATCACGGAGTGGAAGCCCGCATCGCGAATGGCCCTCAGATCCGCCGGCAGGATCTGCCGCGAGGTGGCCAACCCATTGGATGCCGTCGCCCGGCATTGCTCGATGGCGCGTTGAAAGCAGGCAATCGCAAAGTCGATGTCTTGCTCCGTTGTGAAACGACCGAGGCTGATGCGCACGGTGCGGGCTGCCGTGTCCGCATCCAGGCCGATTGCCGTCAATACGTGGGACGGTGTGCCGGCAGCGGAATTGCATGCCGATGTCGATGACACGGCAAGGCCGTCGCCCAGCATGAACGGGAAGAAGCCCGGCGCATTCACCGTCAGGCTCAAGGTGTGCGGGATGCGCTGCGCCACGTCAGCGTTGTGAACCACATCGCCCAGGGCGAGCACCGACGCCTTCAGGCGCTGGCTGAGCGCCGCAATTCGGGCAGCTTCGCTCTCGATCTCTTCTGCCGCCAGTTCGCAGGCGAGCCCCATGCCGACAATCTGATGTGTCGCCAGCGTGCCCGAGCGCAGACCTCGCTCATGCCCACCACCGTGCATCTGCGGTGCAATCCGGGACGCGATCTCGCGGCGCACGTACAACGCGCCGATGCCCTTGGGGCCATAGAACTTGTGTGCGGACATCGACAGCATGTCGATGCCGAGCGCGCGCACGTCAATCGGCGTCTTGCCGAGCGCCTGCGCGGCATCGACATGGAACAGCGCGCCTGCGGCATGCACGATCTGCGCGATTGCGCGGATGTCGGTCAGCGTGCCCAGTTCGTTGTTCACCAGCATGAGCGAGACGAGGCCCGTCTCAGGCGTCATTGCTGCGGCCACGGCGTCAGCGGTAATTTCGCCCTGCGCGGTCGGTGAGAGATAGGTCACCGCCAGGCCGCGCGTCGACAGGTGTGCCATCGTGTCCAGAATGGCTTTGTGTTCGATGCGGCTGGTGATCAGGTGGCGCTTGCCTGTTGCGGTGTCCGCGTAGCCCTTCAGTGCGAGGTTGTTGGATTCGGTGGCGCCCGATGTCCAGATGATCTCATCGGCATCTGCGCCAATCAGCGCGGCAACCTGTTCGCGTGCGTGCTCGACCCGGCTGCGTGCGCGTCGCCCGGTTGCGTGTGAGCTCGATGCGGGATTGCCGAATGCGCCCTCGATGCCAAGGCAGGCGGTCATCGCAGCGATCACGCGGGGGTCGGCCGGCGTGGTGGCTGCGTAGTCGAGGTAGTGCATCGTGTTGCTGTCGCTCATATGTCGTTCTCTTGCTGCGGTAGGGGCGAGGAAATGATACGGCGAGCGAGCAGGAAAAATAATTCAAAATTCCTGATAAATGCGGTGTCGTGAGGATGAATTTTTCCTAAAATTGCGTCTATCTGGAAATATCTTCTTATCAAAAAATGGATGCCATTGACCGCGAGTTGCTGAGGTTGTTGCAGGCCGATGTGACGCTGCCCATTGCTGAACTCGCGCAACGCGTGAATCTCTCGCAAACGCCTTGCTGGAAGCGGGTGCAACGTCTCAAGGAGACGGGCGTCATCCGGGCGCAGGTGGCGCTGTGCGATGCGCGCAAGCTGGGTGTCGGTACGACAGTGTTTGTTGCAGTGCGCACGGATCAGCACACCGAGAAGTGGGCGCAGCGTTTCACACAGGTGGTGCGCGATATGCCGGAAGTGGTCGAGGTCTATCGGATGAGCGGCGAGGTTGACTACCTGCTGCGCGTCGCGGTGACCGGCATCGAGGACTACGATCGCGTCTACAAGCAGCTCATCAAGGCGGTACCGCTGTCAGATGTGAGTTCTTCGTTTGCGATGGAGCAGATCAAGTACTCGACTGCGTTGCCGGTGCGCGATGATGGGTAAGGTGGTGCGGTCATCAACGCTGCAATGCCGTAATCCGGTGCGGCACCTTCCGTATGATGGTGGTTTTGCCCGCCAGGCCGGTGCGGCGCCCAAACCATCTTTGCGACTCCCATCATGGCCCGTCTCAAACTCGACCTGCCGACTGATCAGTTCTGCTATTCCACGCATCTGACCGTGCGCGTGACTGATATCAACGCAGCCAATCACCTTGCCAATGACTCAATGATCTCGATGATCTCCGAGGCGCGAGCGCGCTTTCTTTACGAGTTCGCCGGTGACGATGTCGGGCAGAAAGGAGGCGGCATCATCGTGACCGACCTCGCGACCATGTATCGCAACGAGGCACATGCGCGTGATCAATTGCTGTTCGAGGTGGGGGTGATGGACTTCAATAAGTACGGCGGCGACATCATCTTCCGTATCACGCGCCCGGCCGACGATACGCTGATCGCCATGGCCAAGTCAGGCTTTGTGTTCTTCGACTACGTGGGTAAGAAAGTGATGGCGATGCCGGAGGGGTTCGCGGGTCGATTCCCGAAGGTGAACTGGGTGGAGTAAGGCCGCCGAGCATGACGGCATGCATCCCCTGAATTGGGGGCTTGCTGGGCCGGTTAACTCTCGGCCTTGGGGTTGTGATGGGCTTGGGTGAGCCATCGCATGCAGCGGTAGAATCGCGCCACAGTTGTTGTGGCGGGCGTTGCCCGCAGATTGTCCTGAACTTACGGAGCATTTTCAGATGACCACGCCTTCGATGTATGAGTTTTTGGTGCCGACCGCCAACCGCATGCTCGGCAACCTGTCGTCGTTGCTCGACAAGGCGGCTGCCTATGCAGAGGCGAAGAAATTCGACCCCGCCAATCTCATGACCGCGCGCCTGGCGCCCGACATGCATCCGTTCACGCGGCAGGTGCAGATTGCCTGCGATCAGGCCAAAGGCGCGGCGGCGCGCTTGTCGGGCGCGGAGCCGCCGTCGTATCCGGATGTCGAGACGACCATTCCGGAACTGAAGGCACGCATTGCCAAGACGCTCGAGTACGTCAACAGCGTCGACCCGGCGGCGTTTGCGGGTAGCGAAGATCGCACGGTCACGCTCAAGTCCCCGAAGGGCGAGCTGCAGTTCAGCGGCATCGACTATCTGCGTGGCTTCATGCTGCCGAATTTCTATTTCCACATCACCATAGCCTATGCGCTGCTGCGCCATAACGGTGTGGAGATCGGCAAGTTCGACTATCTCGGGCGCCCCTGAGCGAAGCGCTTCACCGCAAAGACAACGCCGGCGGCCTGATCACAGGCGCCGGCGTTTTTCATGGGTGCGGATCAACCGAGTTGCGGCATCGTGGCGGCGTAACTGGGCCGTGCACGCATGGCCGCCTGCCCGCGCTGGATGTTCGGCCGCTTGTCCAGCAGCGCCTTGGTTTCGGGAAACATCTCCAGATACATCGCAATCGGCGTGAAGAACAGGTCTGCCATCGACACCGTATTCCCGACCAGGTAGTCGCGCTCGCCATAAGCTTGTTCAAGCACGTCTAGCTGTGCGGCAATCTCAGGCACGGCGGTATCGATCACCTTGCGGTCAGGCTGTCCGTCTGCGCCCTTGGGAAAGATGTATTGCAGCACGTAGCGACGCACCATGGCGTCGTAGGCGTGGCAGTTGATCAGGCTGATCCACTGCTCGCCACGCGCGTGGGCGGTGGCGCCCCATTGCGGCAGCAGGCTCGGGCCATCGAAGGCCTCGTCGATGTAGGTGAGGATGGCGCGGGTTTCGTAGAACTCGATCGGGCCGTCGCTGAATGCCGGCACACGGCCGAACGGGTTGTGCGCGACCAGCTCGGGCGTATGGGGTGTGAGCGGATCGAGTTTGTAGGGCACGCCTTTCTCGGCAAGCGCCATGCGCACTGTGCGGCAGTAGGTGCTGCGCGGGTTGCCGTAGACGGTGACGGTGCTGGCCGTGCCTTCCGGGTCCAGATAATCGTTCAGGCGGTTGAAGACCGATTGCCAGCCACCCACGTGGCCGTCGCGTGTCTGCGCATCTGGGAATCCGGTGTGGCGCATGTGCAGATCGGTGCCGCCGTTTTTGTCGGTGAGCGTGACTTCAATCAGCGTCTTCAGCTCTGGCGACATGGAGCCCACCTCCCACCACCACGTGTAGGCGAGGAAGTTGGCGCGATCGAGCGTCTGGTACTCACCAGCGGCGATGTGCCTGTTGCCATCACGCCCGCCCATGACGATGCGGTATTGGCCGCCGACGCGCGCATCGGCGCGGGCTTCCACCACGCCCATGCCGCGCGGGCAATGCCAGACTGCCAGCGCGGCCTGATCGGTAAAGGCATCGAACACCCGCTCGCGCGGTGCGCAGATATGGCGGGTCATCTCCAGTTCGAAAGTGGCGGCGCGGTCCATGGTCGTCTCCGGGTGTCTGTTGTCAGTCCTTGGTGGATGGGGTGTCCGCGTCCGGGGGCGCGGATGTGGCGTGGGCTTGCTCAACAAATGCAACCAGGCGATCCAGATTGCCTTCCCAGTGCTGGCGATAGCGCTCCAGCCAGCCATGCGCATCGCGCAAGGCGCCGGGGCGCAGGTGGCAGATGCGCCAGCGCGCGTTGATCTCACGCTCGATCAGCCCGGCCTCGGCCAGCACACGCAGGTGCTTGGAAATGGCCGGCGCGGACATGTCGAATGGGCGGGCGAGCTCGCTGACCGGGGCTTCGCCTTCTGCAAGGCGCGCAAGGATCGCGCGGCGCGTTGGGTCGGCCAGGGCGGCGAACACGGTCGAAAGGGTGTCGTCTGATGTCGGCATATCTTCATTTAACTTGTTGGTTAATTGACTGTCAAGGCGCGTTACATCTGCCTCTACTGTGGTTGGAAGTGCATGTGGGGAGACATCACATCCCCAAAATGGGGGTAGCAGCGTGCCCGGATACCGCTCAGACTTGTGTCCGACGCGATCAAAAAGCGCGGATTTGAATGCTTTTGGGGGGAATCACATGAAGACTGTCGTGGGGGCGTTGGCCGCCTTGTTGATGTCGGCCGGGGTGCATGCAGCGCCCAGCGCGTTTTTTGCCGATCCGGCTTCGGGCTGCAAGGTCTGGAATCCGTCGCCGCAGCCGGGTGAGACCATCAAGTGGGAAGGCCGCTGCGTTGACGGTTACGCGCAGGGCGATGGCAAGCTGACGTACGTGAACACCGATCATCGCTCCGAAGAGGTCGGTTACTGGGCAGCCGGCAAGCTGGTCGGCAAATATGAAGGCCGACGCTTCGACAGCACAGGTGTGCCGCAAACGACCATTGTGTCTGGCTATTCGGCACAGCAAAGCCCGCTGCAGGAAACCTATCGCAAGGTAACCTACCCGGAAGGCGGCTATTCGGTCGACTACTACGTGAACGGTACCCTGCAAGGTGCGTATCGCCAGAATGCGACCGATAACCACGAGCGGGCCGCATTTACGGTGGTGGGCGGTGACGGCGCTGCGAGCAACCGTCGCAACGTGATCTATCTGGCGCGCTACAACCCGGCCACCAAGGCGTGGTCCGGCTGGCCAAGCGCGGCAGACCGTGCCAGCAAATCGCTCGACGGTTATGCACTGGTGACCGGCGCCCCAGGCAACTGGAACATCACGGAATGCGAAACCTACGACAGTTGTGTTGCCCAGTTTGACGTCGCGCTCAAGAGCCAGGGCTACGCAGACTGGCCGCGGGCGCGCATGGACAGCATCGATGCAGCCTGGGAAGCCAAGAAGCGTACCTACGCCGAGGCCGAGGCCGCAGCGGCCGCACACACCAAGTTCATCGCCACGGCGCAGGCCGACAAGCTTTTCACCTACGGTAGCCGCCAGGAGCAGGAACACCACTACGACCGTGCACTGGATGCCTATCGCGCCATCATCGAGCGCTTTCCGAAGAGCCGCCTGATCGAATCTGCTGCCAGCCGCATGGCCGCCGTGCAGGACAAGGTGGACGCGCAAGGCGCCCGCGCCGACGCCGCACAGGCCCAAGCGCAGGCACAAGCTGCTGCCGCCACACAGCGCGCCAATATTGATGCTCAGCGCCTGCAGATGGAGCAGCAGCGCCAGGAGGCCGATAAGCAGCGCCGCCTAGTGGCCTACAACCAGTGCAAGGCCTCGGCCGACAAGTGCACCACCGATTGCCTGACGACGGCCGGCGCGGGGGTGATTGGCGGGATTGCCGGGCTGATGAACCGCAACGCGGTCAACACCAATGGTTTGCAGACGATCAATCAGCGTGCGCAGGACACGTGCTCGCGCTGCGAATCGATGTCGAATCAATGTGAGTTGATGAAACCGTAATCAGAGCGCGCTCGCCTCCCGGCGGGCGCATCTGTCACAATCGCGCCCGTAGCTGGCGCGGGGGTGCCGGCACGTTTCTGTTACCGGGCCTCAACATGCCGTTTCTTGGAATCGGGTTTCACGTCATCGTCGCGCTGTTCTTTGCCGTGCACGTGGTGCGCAGCAACCAGAACATGTACTGGCTGTTCATCCTGTTTGCGTTTCCGCTGCTGGGCAGCGTGGTGTACTTCTTCGCCATCTACCTGCCGGAGATGCGCCACTCGCGCGGTGCCCGTGTAGCGAGCCGCGCTGTCACCCAACTCATTGATCCGAACCGTGCCGTGCGCGAGGCACGCAACGATTTCGACCGTGCGCCGACCGTGCAACACCGCCTGCGCCTGGGTGAAGCGCTGCTGGAAGCGGGCGATGCCAAGGAAGCGCGCCAGCATTTTGAGCAGGCGGCCACTGGCCCGTTTGCAGGGGATTCGGCCGTGCTGCTGGGTCTGGCCCGCGCACAGTTCGCCACCGGCGATGCGGCGCTTGCCAAGGGCACGCTGGAGACGCTGTTCGAGGCTCACCGCGTGACCCGCCAGCAGCCCGATCCGACGCTGCTCTACGCCCGCGCGCTGGCTGCCATCGGCGCACCCAACACGCGCGAGGCGTTCGAGCAGGCGCTGACCTACGCCAATGATGCCGCCGCCCGCTGCCTGTTCGGCGAATGGCTGCTCGCCCAGAACAACGATGCCGACAAGCAACGCGCCCAAACGTTGTTTGACGAGATCCTGCGCGACGCCAAGCACTGGACGCGCTACGCCAAAGACCACAACCGTGAATGGCTGCAGCGCGCGCAGGCAGCCCAGACTTCTTCCCGTTGATCCGCTTTATGACGCTGTTGAAACGCAAATCCATCGAGGCCGTGGCCTCGCGACGTCCCGCTCGCGCCAAGCGCGAAGACCGCATGGACCACGATGACGAACCCAAGCGCATGGCCCCGCGCTTTGCTCCGGTCACGTTCTCTGAACTGGCCGGTGTGCGCTACCTGCACTTCGGCACCGAGTGGGTGCAAGGTGCGATGCGCCTGTCCAAGCCAGATGCCATTGAGCTGGAGTACGCCCAGCAGATGATGGCGTGGATGCTGTTCCTGGACCCGGCATCGCGAAAGGATTTCCATGTCGTGCAATTGGGCCTCGGTGCGGCTGCGCTGACCAAGTTCTGTCACCGCCAACTCGCGCCCGCGCAGGTGACGGCGGTTGAGCTGAATCCGTCGGTCATCGTCGCCGCGCGCAGCATGTTCGGCATGCCGTTTGATGACGCGCGCCTGAGCGTGCTGGAGCAGGACGCCTACGACTGGGTGATGAATGCCAGCCACCACGGCACCGTCGATGCACTGCAAATCGATCTGTACGACGCCACGGCCCGCGGTCCGGTACTCGATACGCCAGCGTTCTACAAGGCTTGCCGCCAGATGCTGCGCTCGCCCGGAGTGATGACGATCAACCTGTTTGGCGATCACACCAGCTTCCCGCGCAACATCGAGCGCATCTGCGATGCGTTCGATAACCGCGTGCTCGTCTTCCCCGAAGTGCACGATGGCAACGTGATTGCGCTGGCCTTCAACGGCCCGCCGCTGCAGGTGAGCTGGGAGGCCGTGCAAGAGCGCGCCGCTGCGCTTCAGGCTTCGCTCAAGCTGCCGACCAAGGGTTGGGCAGAGGGGCTGCGCAATGCCAATGCGGGTCAGGAAGACATGCTGAAGATCTGAGCGTCAGCATCGTTCGCCAATGAAAAACGCCCCGGTATGCCGGGGCGTTTGCTTTGCGAGGGTGTGCGCTCAGGCCGCGTCGCCCATGCCCGGCATCTGGTCGATGAAACCGGTCACTACGTGCATGCGGTCGCCTTCAATGCGGACGAAATCCGTGCCCTTGACCAGCGCTTGCCCGTCCGGCCCGAGCGTCCAGCGGAAGCGGATGGTGTCCTGCACCACGTCCACGCCGCCGTCGCGCGCAAAGCGGAAGCCCGGAAACTTCGCGTGCACACCGGCGATGAGCGCGTCGATGCCGTCACGGCCTGCGCCCTGCATCAGTGGGTCGACATAGGTGGCCCCTTCGGTCCAGGTTTGGGCGACGAGCGTGCGGCGCTGCGCGGCGTCGGTTGCGTTCCAGGCGGCGATGTAGCGGTCGACCAGCGTGTCAGCGAGGGTTTCGTTGGCAGCGAGTTGCGTGGCGGTCATGGCGTTTCTCCGTTCGAAGTGGGGGAGGCTGCGAAGCACGGTGATTCGTCTTCCGTGCTGCATGGCTTCATCTTCGGCGCCGGCGTGGATGGTGTCGATTACGCGGCAGGTAATCACTGCATCCACGCCCGGAGAAACGAGAAAGGCGAGGGCGTTACTTGGACAGCAACCGCATCGCCGATTCCAACCCAGCGATGGTCACAGGATACATCCGCGTCTTCATGATCTGGTTGATGACCGAGATGGACTGGCGGTATTCCCACAAGCCCTCCGGCTCGGGGTTGAGCCAGGCGAACTTTGGAAACTGCTCGATCAGCCGCTTGAGCCAGACGGCACCGGCCTCGGCGTTGTTGTATTCCACCGAGCCGCCGGCCTGCAGGATCTCGTACGGGCTCATGGTGGCGTCGCCCACGAAGATCAGCTTGTAGTCGGGCGGGTACTTGCGGATGACGTCCCACGTGGAGAAGCGCTCAGCATGGCGGCGCCGGTTGTTCTTCCACAGGTGCTCGTACACGCAGTTGTGGAAGTAGTAGTACTCCAGGTGCTTGAACTCGGTCTTGGCCGCAGAGAACAGCTCTTCCACGCGCTTGATGTGATCGTCCATCGAGCCGCCCACGTCCATCAGCATCAGCACCTTGACGTTGTTGTGCCGCTCGGGGCGCATCTTGATGTCGAGCATGCCGGCGTTGGCCGCAGTGGAATGGATCGTGTCGTCCAGGTCCAGCTCGATGTCAGCGCCATCACGCGCGAACTTGCGCAGGCGGCGCAGCGCCACCTTGATGTTGCGCGTGCCGAGTTCGACGGTGTCGTCGTAGTCCTTGTACGCGCGTGCTTCCCACACCTTGACCGCCGTGCGGTTGCCTTTCGACGGCCCGCCGATGCGGATGCCTTCCGGGTTGTAGCCGCCGTGTCCAAATGGCGACGTGCCGCCGGTGCCGATCCACTTGCTGCCGCCTTCGTGGCGCTCGTGTTGTTCACCCAGCAGCTCCTTCAGGCGCTCCATCAGCTTGTCGAGGCCGCCCATGGCTTCGACCTTGGCTTTCTCTTCCGGCGAGAGTTCGCGCTCCAGCTTCTTGATCAGCCAGTCGAGCGGAATATCCGCGCGCCAGTCGACCGCGCCTTCTACGCCCTTGAAGTACGCACCGAACGCCTGGTCAAACTTGTCGAAGTGTTTCTCGTCCTTGACCAGCGTCATGCGTGCCAGGAAGTAGAACTCGTCGAGCGAAGGCGCGATGACCTGCTGCTTGAGCCCCTCAAGCAGCGTCAGGTATTCCTTGACCGAGACCGGCAGCTTGGCGTGCCGCAGGGTGAAGAAGAAATCGATGAGCATGTCAGTCTCCTGCTCGGTGGCTCAATGAGACGTGCCGCTGACGTTCAGCAGCACCACGCCGCCCACCACCATGCCGATGCCCGAAAGCTTGGCCATCGACACCCCCTCCTTGAACAGCAGGATGCCGACGACGGCCGTCAGCACCGTGCCCACGCCCGACCACACCGCATACGTGATGCTCATGTCGATGCGCTTCATGACGATTGCCAAGCCCCAGAAGGCCAAGCCGTAGCAGATGGCCGTGCCCACAATCCACAGCGGCTTGGAAAACCCTTCGGACAGCTTCAGGCACAAGGTGCCGATCACCTCGGTGACGATGGTGCCGGCGAGCAGCAACCATGGGTTCATCGCGGCTGCTCCAGCTTGTACTGCAGATGGCGCTTCACGGTCAGCCATTCCGATTCGATGATCGAGAACACCACCGTGTCGCGGAAGCTGCCGTCCGGCATGCGCTGGTGATTGCGCAGCACGCCGTCTTGCTTGGCGCCCAAGCGAGCGATGGCAGCACGGCTCTGGTGGTTCATCCAGTGCGTGCGGAATTCCACGGCAATGCAGCGCAGCGTTTCGAACGCGTGCGTCAGCAACAGCAGCTTGCATTCCGTGTTGATGGCGGTGCGCTGCACCGACTTGGCATACCACGTGTGGCCGATTTCCAGCCGACGGTTGGCCTCGTCCACGTTGAAGAGGCGTGTGGCGCCGACCACCTTGCCGGGCTTGCCGTCATGCACCTCACGCACGACGAAAGGCATGGCGCCGAGCCGCTCGCGCATGTCCAGTGCAATGGCCAGCCAGTCGCCGACTTTGTCCGGCGAGGGCACGGAGGTGTACCAGAGCCGCCACAGCTCGCCGTCAGCGGCTGCAGCGCGGACTTCCTCTTCGTGCTCGGGGCCGAGTGGCTCCAGCCAGGCGTGCTGGCCGGACAGCGTGACGGGGTCGATCAGGCGCGGCATGTGGTAGCCCCGTTCAGCGGTTCGCGCGGTTCATGAAGACCAGCCGCTCGAACAGATGCACGTCCTGCTCGTTCTTGAGCAGCGCGCCGTGCAGCGGCGGAATGGCCGCGTTCTTGTCCTGGCTGCGCAGCGATTCCGGCGGAATGTCTTCGGCCAGCAGCAGCTTGAGCCAGTCGATCAGTTCCGACGTCGACGGCTTCTTCTTCAGCCCCGGCAGGTTGCGCATCTCGTAGAACGCATCCAGCGCGGCCTTGACCAGCGCCGGCTTGATGCCCGGGTAGTGCACGTCGACGATGGCCTGCATCGTCTCGGCATCCGGAAACTTGATGTAGTGGAAGAAGCAGCGGCGCAGGAAGGCGTCGGGCAGTTCCTTCTCGTTGTTCGACGTGATGATGACCAGCGGGCGATGGCGGGCAGCGATGGTTTCGCGCGTCTCGTACACATAGAACTCCATGCGATCCAGCTCGCGCAGCAGATCATTGGGGAATTCGATGTCGGCCTTGTCGATCTCGTCGATCAGCAGCACGACTGGCTTGTCCGCCTCGAAGGCCTGCCACAGCACGCCCTTGACGATGTAGTTGCGGATATCGTGGACCTTGTCGTCGCCCAGTTGCGAATCGCGCAGGCGCGAGACAGCGTCGTATTCGTACAGGCCCTGCTGCGCCTTGGTGGTCGACTTCACGTGCCACTGTAGCAACGGCATGCCCAGCGCAGCGGCCACTTCCTCGGCCAACATGGTTTTGCCCGTGCCCGGCTCGCCCTTGATCAGCAGAGGGCGTTGCAGCGTCATCGAGGCATTGACGGCAAGCTTGAGGTCATCGGTGGCGACGTACTGGTCGGAGCCTTCAAAACGCGCACGCTGGTTGGATGCGGCAGGCGAGGTGGTGGTGGTCATCGTGCAAGCCTACTGGGCGGTAAAAGAAATCGGAAACGGCCAGTATAAGAGAGTTTGGGCGTTTGCTGCCCGGTGCCGCCAGGGCTGTTCGGCCGCGCCATTCCCCGCTGTCAAGTCACGGGACCCCTAACTGGACTGGAAAAAAATCTGTGCGCTACAATGCGCCGGTTTGACGCACCTCAAAACAACCGTCTTATGGCACCTTGCCAGCAGCCGGTGAAGGCGCCCAGAGAGACAGCCGGCCGACAGTCAAGCCAGGCAGGGCGAGCAGGATTCTGAACTCCACGCTTAAGAACGAGATGAAAAAGATCCTCACCATGGTGGCCGCATTTGGCACATTAGGCGCGTTGGCCGCGTCAGCCGCCGCAGCGGACATCCAGGGCGATGCCGCAGCTGCCCAGAGCAAGGTTGCGATGTGCATCGGCTGCCATGCCATCCCCGACTACAAGACGTCGTTCCCCGAGGTGTATCGCGTGCCCTATCTGGGCGGCCAGAACGCCAAGTACATCGAAAGCGCACTGCACGCGTACCAGAAGGGTGACCGCAAGCACCCGACCATGCGTGCCATTGCCGGGTCGCTGACGGACCAGGACATCGCCAACCTCGCTGCGTACTACTCGCAGCAGACGGCCGCTACGCCCAACAACCCCCGGAAGTGACGAGGACGAACATGAAAAAGATCTCGCTCGGTTTGGGCGCGTTGATCGTGGGTGCTGCCGCAGGTGTCGCGACCCTGGCACAAGCTGCCGATCTGGAAAAGGGCAAGCAACTGGTGGAGAAGGGTACGTGCGCGGCCTGCCACGGTGCCGGCCTGAATGCCCCGATTTCGCCGGATTACCCGAAGCTGGCTGGCCAGCACGGCGACTACATCTACCACGCACTGCTGGCCTATCAGACCAGCAACAACCCGCTGATGGGCCGCAGCAACGCCATCATGGCTGGCCAGGTCAACAGCAACCCAGCCACCATCGGCGCAGACGGCAAGCCGCGTCCGTTCACCGAGGCGGAGTTGAAGGACATCGCCGCGTACATCGAATCGCTGCCAGGCTCGCTGGTGCTCAAGAAGTAAGCCAGCTTCGGCAGGCAAAGAAAAACCGCTCTTCGGAGCGGTTTTTTATTGGACGGATGACTCGGGCGCCTAGCGGGCCGTGGCGCGCTTGCGCACGCATTCGATATACGCCTCGCCGTCGGGCGGCAGGCCGGTGCGCTGGGCGGTCCACAGCATCTGGCCAAGGCACTCCATCACCTGGTGCTGCGCCTCGTGCGGCGAGTCGAGCCGCTGGGCCAGCGCCTCGTAAGCGGCGCGGATGCCGCGCGGCTGGTCTACCGATACCTGCTCGCTGATCGACAGATGCATCGACAGATGCAGGAACGGGTTGCTCTGGCCGCTCTCGGGTGTGTAATCACGGGCGAGGGCGTCTTCGCCGGCGTCCAGGGTGTCGTGGTATTCGGGATGCAGCTGCATCCAGTCGACCGCCATGGCTTCGAGCGGCGTGAGAATGTCGGCCTGGCGATGCTTGCGCCAGGCGCCGCAAAAGAACTGGCGGACTTCGTCGCGGGAGGGATTGAACATGATCCCGCCATTGTACCGGCCTGCTTGGCCGTGTGCCGGGGCCCCCAAGCGGCGCCAACGCTACAATGGCAACCCACCCCGCAGACGGCGATGAAATCCGACCAAGAGCCGCGCACCATGAGACAAAGCACCGATTCCACCCTCGCCGCACGTGCCGCTGACAAGCTGCTCGGTGTGCTGCTGATTGCCATTTCCGCTGCATCGTTCGGGGCAATGGCGATCTTCACCCACTACGCCTATGCGAGCGGCGCCAACGTGGTGGGCCTACTGATGGTGCGCTTTGTCATTGCGGCTTTGGCGTTGATGGTGGTGATGCGCGTGCGGCGCATCGGCATTCCGCCGTGGTCGCGTGTGCTTGGCTTGGCTGCGATGGGGGGGATTGGCTATGCGGGGCAGTCGTTCACGTTTTTCTCGGCATTGAACTACGCGCCAGCGAGCTTAGTGGCGCTGCTGCTGTATCTGTATCCGATGTTCGTCACGGTGCTGGCTGCCGTGTTTCTGCGCGAACGGTTGACCACGGCGGCCATTGTGGCGCTGGTACTGTGCTCAGTGGGGGCGGGGCTGACGGTGGGTGGCGCGGGTCTGTCGGGCGGCAGTTTGCTCGGTATCGGGCTGGGTGTGGCCTCGGCTGCCATCTACTCGATCTACATCACCGTAGGGGCGCGCGTGACGCATGGGGTGGATCCGTTGGCCTGTACCACCGTCATCTGCACGGCCGCCGGTGTCGTCTACACGGGCATGGCGGTGGCCGGTGCCCCAGCGCACTTGCCGGGCACGATGGGCGGCTGGGCCGCTGCATTGGCGATTGCGGGCCTGTCGACGGTGGTGGCCATTCTCACCTTCTTTGCCGGCCTGCAGAAGTTGGGTGCGGCGCAGGCGTCGATGCTCTCCACGCTGGAGCCGGTGGTGACGGTGCTGCTGGCGGCAATGCTGCTGGGTGAGTCGATTGCGCCCACGCAGATGATCGGTGGGGCGTTGATCCTGGCCGGCGTGCTATGGCTCACGCGTGCCGATGCAAAGCCTGCAGGCCACCGTGCGGAAGACATGGTCTGAGGTTTGATCGGCTGCTCAAAATGAAAACCGCCCGGCCTGGTGTGACTCAGGGCCGGGCGTTTTTTTGCTCCTTCAGGCGGATTACTTCTTCACGCCTTCTGGCAAGCGTTGCAGGCCCTGCACCCGCATCAGGGCCGGACGGTCGGCCATCACGCCGTCGTAGAAGCTGGCCAGATCCCCCTTGAGCGCGGTGCGCGACGCATCGTTCAGATAGATCATGTGGCCTGACGGGTAGTTCTTGATCGTCAGGTTCTTGGCCTTGATGGTCGGATCAAGCGGCATCTGCGCCAGCGTCAGCTCGGTCTGGTGGAACGGCGTGACCGCATCGAAGTAGCCACTGGCCTGCAGCACCTTCAGGTCCGGGTTCAGGCTCATCGTCGAGGCCAGATCGCCAGCCGTGTACAGCGTGTTGCCGCCCCCCTTGTTGGCGCCGGTCGGGTCGATGTGGCTGAAGTCCCAGTTGTTGAACACGGCGTCGTTCAGGTCCACGAACGACGAGGTCGACGTGTACTTGAGCTGGGTGTTCAGGTAGCTGTTCCACAGCACCGTGTACGCGCCGCCAATGTTGGAGATCGACGGATCGTTGCTGCCCGAATTCGGCAGGATAAACGGTGCGATGCCCTGGCCCGTGTAGTTTGCGCGGCCATCATACTGGCCGATCTGGATACCCGGATTGAGCGTCAGGAAGAACGTGTACGGCGGGTTGTTGTTCTGCGACGGAACATTGCCCAGCGCAGCCGGGTTGCCGAACGTCTGGATCAACGAGACCGGATCGGTGCCGATGTACGAGCCCATCGTCTGCGCGGCCTGCAGGTTCAGGTTCAGGCGCACGTTGACGAAGCCACCGTCTTGCGGGTTGGGCGCTTGCGCGAGCGGCGTGAGCGTGTTGTCCGCATAGTTGCGCGCCTGGACCATGTAGCTGTCGAGATCGGTCGGCGGCGGGTTGACGGTTGTCTTCTTCCAGTACCACGCGTCGGCAGCCAGCGTCGGGAAGGTGCCGATGGCCGAGAGCGCATTCGCATAGTCGAGGATCGACGACTGCAGCGTGATGCCGTTCAGCTCGATGCCATCTTCATGCAGGAGCCACGACAGCACCGCACTGCGTGCCGTGCCGTACGACTCGCCGTACAGGAACTTGGGCGAGTTCCAGCGCGAGTTCTTGGTCAGGTAACGCTGGATGAAGCGGTCGATCGAGTGCGCATCCTGATCGGTGCCCCAGAAGTTCTTGTTCACGGCCGGGGAGATGGCGGCCGAATAGCCGGTGCCCACGGGGTTGATGAACACGAGGTCGGAGCGGTCGAGCAGGCTGTCCGGGTTGTCGGGCAACTTGTACGGTGCGGGCGGCGTGAAGTTCGGGAACGACGACTGCAGACGCTTCGGCCCGAACGAGCCGAGCAGCAGGAAGACCGACGACGAGCCGGGGCCGCCGTTATAGAAGAACGTCACCGGGCGCGGCTTGGACGGGTCCGGATTGTCCTGCGTGTACGCCACGTAGAACATCGACGCATTGGCTTTCGACGTTACTGGGTCAATGGTCGTCAGGTGGCCGGCGGTGGCCGTGTAGGCGATGCTCTTGCCGCCGATGCTCACCGTGTGGTGCGTGATGGCGGCGCTTTCGCCAGGGTCGGCGGCCAGGGCGTCATTGGGGCCGGTGCCGTAGACGTTGGGGTCTACGTAGGGCTGGTCGGGGGGCGTGGCTGCCGTCACCGGTTGCGTGACAGTCTTGCCGGCATCCACAGCGGTGCCGCTGGGGCTGGCTGTGGCGGAGGAGTCCCCGCCGCCGCAACCCGCCAGCAGCGCGGCAGCAAGCGCTGCCGCGGCAAGCGATGCGCCCAGGGCTCTGGGCATACCTGCAAAATCACTGGTCGATAACCTGGATTTTTTCATGGCGATAATGGCCTTTTTCAGGGTGACGAACGCCATCACTTAAAACGGATAGTTTTAAGTTGGCTCCATATCTGATTTGCGTTTCGTAATATCTATCCAGCGCAAAGCAGATATTCTGATTTCCCGCCTCTTACGGGGAATTTAATTCAATACATTTTTATTCGGCAAAATCATCCCCCTGAAACCCGATGAGGTTTCAAAACGAGGAACAGCGCCGGAGTCAAGGTGACAGGGTGTTTGCGCAAAGCCGACAGAGGCCAAGCGAAAACGTTAGCGCGAATGCATCCGCGCACTTTGGTTAAATCAAAGTGCGAATCCGATTCACTCAACCCTGCTGGTGATTCAATGACGAACGAAAAAGTAGTTCGTAAGCAAACCGTTGTAAAGGTCTGTTTTTCATCGCACGCGGCCGATTGGTAAAAAGGACAGTCTTTGTGCAATTGCGCACCGCAAAAACAGCGATTAAATACAAAGAAAGCTTGTTGTTTCTACCAATGCGATGACGCGGGGCGACTTCGGCGGCGCTATCCCCCGGGTGTGAGCAGGGTCACCGTGCACGCTGTGTCGCGCATACAATGCGCTTCTTGACTCTTTTCAGGAGCGCTTAGCAATGCCCATGCTTGAACCGTCCGTGCTGGACCAACTGTTCCATGAAGCCCGCACCCACAACGTGTGGCTGGACAAGCCGGTCGACGATGAACTGCTGAACACGCTGTACGAGACCGTCAAGTACGGCCCGACCGCTGCCAACAGCACGCCGGCCCGTTTCGTGTTCGTGAAGAGCGCAGCCGCGAAGGAGCGCCTGATTCCGTGCATGTCGGCTGGCAACCAGGAAAAGACCCGCCAGGCGCCCGTGGCCGTGATCGTTGCGTACGACACGCAATTCCACGAGCAACTGCCCAAGCTGTTCCCGCACGCCGACGCGCGTTCGTGGTACGCCGGTGACCAGGCCAAGATCAACGCTGCCGCGCTGATGAACAGCTCGCTGCAGGGTGGTTACTTGGTGATCGCCGCGCGTGCGCTGGGTCTGGATTGCGGCCCGATGGCGGGTTTCGATGCCAACAAGGTCAACGAAACGTTCTTTCCCGATGGCCAGTGGAAGGTCAACTTCATCATGAACATCGGCTACGGCGACGTGGAGAAGCTGCACCCGCGCAACCCGCGTCTGTCGTTTGAAGAGGCCTGCAAGATCGTCTGATCGATAGCCGATCGCGCAAAAGGAAACGGGGACTCGGATGTCCCCGTTTTTTATTCCTTCGGCGCCGGCGTCTTTGGCCTGAACTCGCACAGTGGCTCGATCGCGCAGTGCCAGCACTCGGGCTTGCGCGCCTTGCATACGTAGCGTCCGTGCAGGATCAGCCAGTGGTGCGCATCCTGGCGGAACTCCTCCGGCACCACCTTCAGCAGTTTCAGTTCGACTTCCAACACGTTCTTGCCCGGCGCCAGCCCGGTGCGGTTGGCCACGCGGAAGATGTGCGTGTCTACTGCAATCGTCGGCTCGCCGAAGGCCGTGTTCATCACCACATTGGCGGTCTTGCGGCCCACGCCCGGCAAGCTTTCCAGGGCGGCGCGATCACGCGGCACCTGACCGCCGTACTGGTCGAGCAGGATGCGGCACGTCTGCAGGATGTGCTTGCACTTGGTGCGGTACAGCCCGATGGTCTTGATGTATTCGGTGATGCCTTCCTCGCCCAGCGCCAGCATCTTGGCCGGCGTATCTGCCACCGGAAACAGCTTGCGCGTGGCCTTGTTCACGCCCACGTCGGTCGCCTGCGCAGAAAGCAGCACCGCAATCAGCAACTCAAACGGCGAGGTGTATTCCAGCTCGGTGGTCGGCGTGGGGTTGTTCTCGCGCAGGGTCTCGAAGATGGCGTGGCGCTTGGCGGGATTCATCGTCGGGGGTCAGGGTTTGTCTGCGTCAGGGTTGGCGCTTTGCTCGATCTGGTCGGCGATGCGCTTGCGGCGGGCTTCGGCTTCGTCGATCTGGGCCTGCACGTCTGCCGACACATCGGTGACGTTGCGCGGACCTTGCCCGCGTGCGGCCATCTCCGCCTGCTTCTGGCGGGCACGCTCGATCGCCGCCTGGATGATTGCTTTCTTGCGTGTCTGGGCGGCACGCTCGGCGTCATCAGCGGGTTGTTCTGCGCTGACGGCGGCCAGCTTGGCAGCGGCCTTGGCGGCTAGGCGCGCTTCGTTCTCGGCTTGCTCGCGCTTGAGGCGCGCGTTGCGGAATTCGTAGCGATCGCGGGCGACGTCGGCCTGTGCCTGGCTCCAGGCGTCCCAGCCCGTGCGTTCGCCGCTGATGGGGATCATGTCGATGCAATCGACCGGGCAGGGTGGCACGCAGAGGTCGCAGCCGGTGCACCAATCTTCAAGCACCGTGTGCATGGCCTTGGGTGCGCCGACGATCGCGTCGACCGGACACGCCTGGATGCACAGCGTGCAGCCGATGCAGCGTTCGGGGTCGATGACGGCAATCGCGCGTGGCTGCTCGATGCCATTTGCAGGATCTAGCGGCAGCAGGTCACCTGTGCGGCCGAGTGCGTCGGACAGGCGGCGGATGCCTTCCACACCGCCCGGCGGGCAGCGGTTGGGCAACGCCTCGCCGTTCGCCATGGCTTGCGCATACGGACGGCAGCCGTTGTAGCCGCACTTGGTGCATTGCGTTTGCGGCAGGAGGTTTTCGAGCCGGTCGGCCAGGGACGTGGCCAATGCGGGGACCAAGGAAACCACGATGGGACTTGTTGTTTGAATAGCCTGCCATTATCGCTGATTTGGCAGTCGCGCAAGGCGTGCATGCCCTGACATGGGCCGCGGCGGCCATGTCTTAACCGTATGACATAATCTTTGGGTTCTAAACGGACCGACGTGCCATGCCGTCTTACCCAGCCGCGCCGCTCGCCGACATCGATCCCGTCGACGCCTCGGGCGATTCTGCCGCACCCCGCGCGCGTCGCGACCCCGCAGGTACGCGCCGGCGCATCCTTGCCGCTGCGCTTGAGGAGTTCTCACGCGGTGGCTTTGCCGGCGCCCGTGTCGACGCCATCGCCCGCCGCGCCGAGACCAACGAGCGCATGCTGTACTACTACTACGGCAGCAAGGAAAAGCTCTTCCTGACCGTGCTTGAGCACATGTACTTCCGCTTCAAGCAGGCTGAAGAACAGGTGCAGATCGAGTCGTCTGACCCGCGTGAAGCGGTCATCCAGCTGGCGCGTTTCGTCTGGGATTTCTATTACGAGAACCCCGAGTTCATCCGTCTGCTCAACAGCGAGAACCTGCACGAGGCACGGCACCTGAAGACATCGCCGCATCTGGGGGAGCTGGTCAAC
Source organism: Ralstonia sp. ASV6 (assembly GCF_016429285.1). Lineage (GTDB taxonomy): Bacteria > Pseudomonadota > Gammaproteobacteria > Burkholderiales > Burkholderiaceae > Ralstonia > Ralstonia flaminis. Next base: position 2,861 of record NZ_JAELUI010000069.1, on the reverse strand, counting down.
CCGGTGATCGACGTGCTGCGTGGTGTGGTCGAGCGCGGTCAGCGCAGCGGCATCTTCCACAAGGATGTGGATGTCTCGCGGCTGTACCTCACGATCTCTGCACTGGGCTACTACGTGCTGTCCAACCGCTACACGATCAGCGCGGTGATTGGCCGAGACATTGCCTCGGCTGACGAGCACGAAGCCTTCGCGCAGCTGCACATCAAGATGCTGCTGGCGTATCTGGAGCGGCCAGAGGGCTGAGCAGTGTGCGGGTCCAAAACAAAAAAGCCTCGCGGTTGCGAGGCTTTTTTTTGGTGCAGCGGGCTTAGGCGACGGCCTTGATGCGCTGTGCGCCTTGATCGTACTGGCGGATGAAGTCGCGCAGTTGCGGATACACCTGCTCGCGCCAGCGGCGACCCGAGAAGATGCCGTAGTGGCCGCACTTTGGTGCCGTCAAATGCTGCTTGCGCGTCTTCGGGATACCGGTGCACAGGCCATGGGCTGCCTCAGTCTGGCCGCTGCCGGAGATGTCGTCCAGTTCGCCTTCGATGGTGAACAGCGCAGTGCTCTTGATGTCCTGCGGGCGCACTGGCTTGCCTTCGATGACCCACGTGCCGTTGGCCAGGTGGAACTCCTGGAACACGTCGCGGATGGTTTCCAGGTAGTACTCGGCGGCCATGTCGAGCACGGCGTTGTATTCGTCGTAGAAGCGCACGTGGGCTTCCGCGTCTTCCGTGTCGCCTTCGATCAGGTTCAGGTAGTAATCGTAGTGCGACGACAGGTGGCGGTCCGGATTCATTGCCACGAAGCCGGCGTGCTGCAGGAAGCCCGGATAGACCTTGCGGCCATGGCCCGGGTAGTTGGCCGGCACCGTGTAGATCACGTTGTTCTCGAACCAGCTGTGCGACTTGTTGGTTGCCAGCGAGTTGACGGCGGTCGGGCTCTTACGCGCGTCGATCGGGCCGCCCATCATGGTCATGGTGCGCGGTGTTTTTTCGCCGTCCGAGGCCATCAGCGAGATGGCGGCCAGCACCGGCACAGTCGGCTGGCACACCGAAATCACGTGCAGCTTGTCAGCGCCAATGTGGTTGATGAACTCGCGGATGTAGTTGATGTAGTCCGACAGGTGGAAGGCACCGTGCTCGGCCGGCACCATGCGGGCGTCGATCCAGTCGGTCACGTACACCTTGTGATCCTGCAGCAGTGTGCGCACGGTATCGCGCAGCAGCGTGGAGTGGTGGCCCGACAGGGGCGCGCACACCAGCACGATCGGCTCATCCTTGAGCAGCTTGATGGTCTCGGCGTCGTCAGCGTAGCGCTTGAAGCGGATCAGGCGGCAGAACGGCTTCTCGATGATCGTCTGCTCGACGATCGGAATGTCGCGCCCGTTGGACTTGACCGAGCGGATGCCGAATTCCGGCTTCTCGTATTCCTTGCCCAGGCGATAGAGCAGTTCGTAGCCAGCGGCGTAGCGCTGGGCGCCAGGCACCATCGACAGCGGGCTCAAGGGGTTGGTGAAGGTCTTGGCGGTCGCCTGTGCCCAAGCCGTCATGGGGCTGAGCAGGGCGCGTTGGAATTCATGGAGCTGGTAAAGCATGGCTGGACCGATCTGTGGTGGCGAGGGCGACGCAAACGATTATGCACCTAGGCGCATATTACTGCGATGCAGCAGAAACCCTGATAACAGAGTGTTGCGCGGCTTGTATGATGCGCCCGTGTCAGTCTAGCGATATGCAACAAAAAAGCGGCCGAAGCCGCTTTTAATTTTGCAATTGCCCGCTCAGCGTGGCGCTTACAGCACGTCGGCGATGGCGTTGACCACGGCGTCGATGTTGTGGGTGTTCAGTGCGGCCACGCAGATCCGGCCGGTCGACACGGCATAGATGCCGTGCTCGTTGCGCAGGCGATCCACCTGGGCCGAGGTCAGGCCCGAGTACGAGAACATGCCGCGCTGTGCCTTCACGAACGAGAAGTCGGTCTTCACGCCCTTGGCGGCCAGCTTGTCGACCAGCGCGTTGCGCATCGACTTGATGCGGTCACGCATCTCGCCCAGTTCCTGTTCCCACATCGCACGCAGCTCTGGGCTGGTCAGCACGCTGGCAACCACCGTGCCGCCGTGCGTCGGCGGGTTGGAGTAGTTGGTGCGGATCACGCGCTTGACCTGCGACAGCACGCGGGTGGCTTCGTCCTTGCTGCCCGTCACGATCGACAGGGCACCAACACGCTCGCCGTACAGCGAGAACGACTTCGAGAACGAGCTCGACACGAAGAACGACAGGCCGGAGTCAGCAAACAGGCGCACAGCCTGGCCGTCCTGCTCAATGCCGTCGGCAAAGCCCTGGTAGGCCATGTCGAGGAACGGGATCAGGCTCTTGGCCTTGATGACTTCCACGACCTGCTTCCACTGCTCGGTGGTCATGTCCACACCGGTCGGGTTGTGGCAGCAGGCGTGCAGCACGACGATGGTGTTCGGCGCGTAGCTGTTGAGCGACTCCAGCATGCCGGCAAAGTTCAGGCCGTGCGACGGGGCATCGTAGTACGCGTAGTTGACGACAGAGAAGCCAGCAGATTCGAACAGCGCGCGGTGGTTTTCCCAGCTCGGGTCGGAAATGGCGACCTTGGCGTCCGGGTACAGGCGCTTGAGGAAATCCGCGCCGATCTTCAGCGCGCCCGTGCCGCCCAGGGCCTGCGCGGTGACCACACGGCCTTCGGCGATCAGCGGCGATTGCGCGCCGAACAGCAGCTTCTGCACGGCCTGGTCGTAGGCGGCAATGCCTTCGATCGGCAGGTAGCCGCGCGGGGACGTGGCAGCCAGGCGGGCCTTTTCAGCTTCCTGCACGGCGCGCAGCACCGGAATTTTCCCTTCGTCGGTGAAGTAC
>NZ_JAELUI010000068.1 GCF_016429285.1 Ralstonia sp. ASV6 | reverse complement strand
GAAGACCAAGTGGGGCACCTTCCTGCCGTTTGCGCGGGTGGAGTATCAGCACGACTTCAACGGGCAGAGCAACGCTGGCCTGGCGTATGCGGACCTGGCGTCGTCGGGCCCTGCGTACTACGTGCCGGGCACGCCGTTTGGGCGGGATCGCGTGCAGATCGGGCTGGGGACGAAGTTCCGCACGGGGCCGCTCACGTTTGGGCTGGACTACAACGTGATGACGGGCATGGGGGGGCTGCAGCAGGGAGTACGACTAACCTTCAGTGCGCCGTTCTGAGGCAGCAGGTGCATCGCAAAGGACCAGCCTTCGGGCTGGTTTTTTGTTGGTGGATTTTGGTCTTTTTGTTGGTGGTGCATCCCTGTTTCGTACCCTGCCGGGCACGACTCACTTTTCTTTGTCTTGCCAAAGAAAAGTAAGCAAAAGAAAGGCGCGCCTGAGATGGCGACCCCCTCCTTGAATTTTCATAACCGGGCGGAGACGGGAAAAACTCGCTGCGCTCAAACAGTTTCCCGTCTTATTTCCGCCCGCTTACGAAAATTCAAGGCGCCATCAAGGGCAGGAAAGTCAAAGGCCAAACCGGCGGAATACAACGGCGAGCGCCAAAGCACGTTGATCGTGAGATGCGCGCAGCGGCACCCAAGACGAAGTCGTGCGCTGGCAAGAGATTGTTTGCTTTTCCGCTGCCCTATGCGGCGCCTTGAATTTCTGTTGCAAGGAGGAAAAAGGAAGGGAAACTGTTTGAGCGCAGCGAGTTTTTCCCTTCCCCTCCTTGGGGAGTGTCAGGATTTCCGTGTTCAAGGAATCTTTCGCCGCATCGGGCGCGCCTTTCTTTGCTTACTTTCTTTGGCAAGACAAAGAAAGTGAGTCAGCCCCGGCAGGGGATGAAACAGGGGATGAACCGCAACGGTTCAACTTACCGCTGGTTTTTCCCCAGTCAGCAAGTAATGCATCAACTCCCGCACAGGCCGAATCGCCTCCCCAAACGGCAGTTTCCCAGCCCCCCGGAAGAACAGCCCCCGCTCGACATCCCCCCGCAGCGCCTGCGCGAGCTTCAGATCAATACAGAACTGCCCCACCTTCCCAATACCGTCCCGCAGCCCGCACGTCTGCAAACAATCGAACCCCTGCAAACAATCCCGCACCTTGGCCTTCGCCTGCAAGGCACTCTCGCGTGAGAGATAGCGCGACAACCACGGCGTCATCACTGCCCGTGCCGGCAAGCCCGCCACGCTGACGAACTCCGCGATATCGCCATCCTCCGCACCCGTGAGCACACGCTTGAAGCGCGGGTGCGCATCGCCCTCTTCCGTCACGGCAAACGCAGTGCCGAGCTGCACCGCTGCGGCGCCCTTGTCGAGCCAGTGCCGCACCTTGGCGTGCGAGTCGATGCCGCCCGCCAGGATGATCGGAATCTGCTCCGCCGCCAGCCCCAGCTTGACGAACAGCTCGCGGCATTCATCGAGCACACGCGCGAACGAGAAACGCTCATCGCGCAGGTCTTCAATGCGCGCCGCGCCCAGGTGCCCACCCGCGTGCGACGGGTGCTCGATCACCACCGCATCCGGCAACCGCGCCTTCTTCATCCACCGCTTGAGCACCACGCCCACGCCGCGCGCGTCGGAAAGAATTGGGATGAGCGCCACCTTCGGGTACTCCGCCGTCATCTCCGGCAGATCGAGCGGCAGGCCCGCGCCCATGACGATCGCATCCGCACCGCTCTCGCACGCCTGCCGCACGAGTGCTGCGTGTGATTCCACGGCCTTCATCACGTTCACGGCGATCAGGCCGTTGCCTTGCGCGCCCTCGCGTGCGGCCCGAATCTCCCGATCCAGCGCGATGAGGTTGGCGGTGTTGATGGCCTCCTTGTCATGCGATTTCTCCGTCGCAGCGACGAGATCCGCATGGTGATGCCGCAAGTCAATACTGGCGATGGTGCCGACGCCGCCTTCGCGTGCGACAGCGCCGGCCAGCCGGTGCGCCGAAATACCCACGCCCATCCCGCCCTGCACGATGGGCACGAGGCTGCGCCCCGCAAGTGTGAACCGACGTTCCAGCATGACAACTCCCTGCGGCCTTGCCGCAACGCAATAGAAAAGGGATTGAGCGTCGCATAGGTGAAACGCGGCGGGGTTGCGCCAGATCAAGGCAGGCCGCGCCGGTGCATGCCGCCGCACATTGCGCGGCGGTTTGGACTGAAATGACGGCCCGATTGTCCCTCCAGGGGAATTCTTGCTGGCAACGTCGGCGGCCCTGTGCTTAAATTCAGCCTCGTTGGATGAAACAGGGGTGCCGTACGGATGGGCCGTGCGGCTGAGAGAGTCCCTTCGCACCCGATCCGGTTCGTACCGGCGTGGGAAGTTTCAGAACACCGCGTAGTCTCTGGCAGCCCACCCTTCTGGGTCACGCCACCTCTCCCGGTTTCGTCCACCGCCTGCTCCACCAGGCCACAGAATCAAGGACGAGACCATGCCCCAAGCCAAAAACGCCCCCGCCGCATCTTTCGACTCGCTGCAGACCGAGCTCGACCAGAAGTTCGCCTATCCGGCCTCCAGCAAGACCTATATCGCCGGCAGCCGCCCGGACGTGCGCGTGCCGATGCGCACCATCAAGCAGACCGCCACCCGCACCGACAAGGGCGAGATGCTGAACCCGCCGATCCCGGTGTACGACACCTCGGGCCCGTACTCCGACCCGGACGTGCACATCGACCTGAAGGCTGGCCTCGCCCCGCTGCGCGCCAAGTGGATCGACGAGCGTGGCGACACGGAAATCCTCTCCGGCCTGTCGTCGGAATACGGCCGCACGCGTGCCAATGACCCCGCCACCGCCCACCTGCGCTTTGCACAGCTGACCAACCCGCGCCGCGCCAAGCCGGGTGCCAACGTGAGCCAGATGCACTACGCGCGCCGCGGCATCATCACGCCGGAAATGGAATACGTTGCGCTGCGCGAATCGCTGAACCTGCAGGCGCTGCAAGACAAGCCCGAGTACCGTCAGCTGCTCAAGCAGCATCAGGGCTTCTCATACGGCGCCAATCTGCCGCAACGCCCGGAAGACATCACGCCGGAATTCGTGCGTGCAGAAATTGCCGCCGGTCGCGCCATCATCCCCGCCAACATCAACCACACCGAGCTGGAGCCGATGGCCATCGGCCGCAACTTCCGCGTGAAGATCAACGGCAACCTCGGCAACTCGGCGGTCACCTCGTCGCTGGCGGAAGAAGTGGAAAAGATGGTGTGGGCGATCCGCTGGGGCGCCGACACGATCATGGACTTGTCCACCGGCAAGCACATCCACGAGACGCGCGAATGGATCCTGCGCAACTCGCCGGTGCCCATCGGCACGGTGCCCATCTATCAAGCGCTGGACAAGACCGGCGGCGTGGCCGAAGACCTGACGTGGGAGATGTTCCGCGACACGCTCATCGAGCAGGCCGAGCAAGGCGTGGATTACTTCACCATCCACGCGGGCGTGCTGCTGCGCTACGTGCCGCTCACCGCCGACCGCATCACGGGCATCGTCTCGCGCGGCGGTTCCATCATGGCCAAGTGGTGCCTGGCGCATCACAAGGAAAACTTCCTCTACACGCACTTCGACGAGATCTGCGAAATCATGAAGGCGTACGACGTGTCGTTCAGCCTGGGTGATGGTCTGCGTCCGGGTTGCATTGCCGACTCGAACGACGCCGCGCAATTCGGCGAGCTGCACACGCTGGGTGAACTCACCAAGAAAGCGTGGGAGCACGACGTGCAGGTGATGATCGAGGGCCCGGGCCACGTGCCGCTGCAGCGCGTGCAGGCCAACATGGACGAAGAGCTGAAGCACTGCTTCGAAGCTCCGTTCTACACGCTGGGCCCGCTGGTGACCGACATCGCCCCCGGCTACGACCACATCACCAGCGGCATCGGCGCGGCCAACATCGGTTGGTACGGCACGGCCATGCTCTGCTACGTCACGCCCAAGGAACACCTGGGCCTGCCCGACAAGGAAGACGTGCGCGAAGGCATCATCACCTACAAGATTGCTGCGCATGCGGCTGACTTGGCTAAGGGCTGGCCGGGTGCGCAGCTGCGTGACAACGCGCTGTCCAAGGCACGCTTCGAATTCCGTTGGGAAGACCAGTTCAACCTCGGCCTCGACCCGGAAAAGGCTCGCGCCTTCCACGACGAGACGCTGCCGGCCGAAGGCGCAAAGATCGCCCACTTCTGCTCGATGTGCGGCCCCAAGTTCTGCTCGATGAAGATCACGCAGGAAGTGCGCGACTACGCGGCCACGCTTGACGCCAACGCCACCACCGCCGTGAGCGGGATGGAAGAGAAGTCGATCGAGTTCCGCAAGAGCGGCAGCAAGATCTACAGCTAAACCAACCGGTGCAATGCCAACTTCCACGTCTTTTGATGTAACGATCCTCGGTGGCGGCCTCGCTGGCCGCCTGTGTGCTTGGCAACTTGCGCAGGCCGGTGTGCCGGCTGCACGCATTGCCGTGGTGGAGCGCGGCGCGCGCGACGGCAGCAGTGCCGCCGCGCACGTGGCTGCCGCCATGCTGGCGCCGCTGGCCGAAGCTGCCGTGGCCGATCGTTTTGTCGTTGACTTGGGGTTGGCAAGCCTGGCGCTGTGGCGCGAGTGGCTGCCGAAGCTGCGCACGCCGGTGTTCTTCCAGGAGGCCGGCACGCTGGTCGTCTGGCATGCGGCGGACCGTGGCGAGGCATCGCTGTTTGCTTCTCGCGTGCGCGCCATTGCACCGCCTGAACGTGTTGCCGCCGACTTGCGCGCGGTGGATGCCGCAGGCATCGGCACGCTGGAGCCGCTGCTCGCGCAGCGCTTCACGCAGGGGCTGTATCTGGCGGGCGAAGGCCAGCTCGATAACCGCACCTTGCTCGGCGCGCTGGCAACGGAGTTGGAAGCGCTCGGCGTGCAACTGCGCTGGAACACGGAGATCGTCGATCCGCGCCCGGAAGCACTCGCGGCGAGCGGCCTCGGCGCCCGTCTCGTGCTCGATTGCCGTGGCCTTGGCGCCAAGCCGCAATGGCCGCGCCTGCGCGGTCTGCGTGGTGAGGTCGCGCGCATCCACGCGCCCGATGTGTCGCTCACGCGGCCGGTGCGCATGCTGCATCCGCGCTACCCGCTGTACATCGCGCCCAAGCCCGGCAACGTCTACGTGATCGGCGCGACGGAAATCGAATCCGATGACATGTCGCCCGCCAGCGTGCGTTCCACGCTGGAGTTGCTGTCTGCGGCCTATGCCGTGCACCCTGCCTTTGGCGAGGCGCGCGTGCTGGAACTGAACACGCAGTGCCGCCCGACGCTGCCAGACCACCGCCCAGCGTTGCGCTGGGATGGCGCTGGCATGCTGTCGGTGAATGGCCTGTACCGGCATGGCTACATGATCGCGCCGGCCGTCACCCAAGCTGCGGTGGCCGTTGCGCGTGATCTGCTGGATGGCCGTGCCCTCGATGCACACGACAGTGAATGGCCCGAGCTGTTCACTGCAAGCGCATCGCCTGAACCTGTTTTGTCATGACGCTGAACGTCACCCTCAACGACCTGTCGCTCGCGCTGCCCGCCGGCAGCACGCTGGCTGACGCCATCGGTGCCGCCGCGCCGCAGCTGCAGATCGCCCCACCGTTTGCCGCCTCCGTGAATGGCGACTTCGTGCCCAAGGCGCGCCATGCGCAGCACGCGCTCAACATGGGCGATCGCATCGCACTCGTGCAGCCTGTCGTGGGCGGCTAGGAGTTTTTGATGACCACTACGAATCTTTCCGCGCTCGCCGGTCAAGCTGATCCGCTGCGCCTGTACGACGAGACCTTCGCCTCGCGCCTGCTGCTGGGCACCGCGCGCTATCCGTCGCCGCAATCGCTGGAAGACGCGGTGCGCGTATCCAACCCGGCCATGCTCACTGTGGCGCTGCGCCGCCAGAGCGCTGGCTCGCCCGAAGGCGGCGCGGGCTTCTGGAAGATGCTGCGCGCGCTGGGCGTGCCCGTGTTGCCAAACACCGCCGGCTGCTATTCCGCCGACGAGGCCTACACCCTCGCGCAGATGTCGCGCGAAGTGTTCGAGACCGACTGGATCAAGCTTGAAGTCATCGGCGACGATTACACGCTGCAGCCCGACACGCTCGCGCTGCCGGCCGCTGCCGAGCGCCTCATCCGCGATGGCTTCAAGGTGCTGCCGTACTGCACCGAAGACCTCGTCCTGTGCCGCCGCCTGCTCGACGTCGGCTGCCAGGCGCTGATGCCGTGGGCCGCGCCCATCGGCACCGGCCGTGGCCCCACCAACCCGTACGGCCTGCGCCTGCTGCGCGAGCGCCTGCCCGACGTACCGCTCATCGTCGATGCGGGCCTGGGTGTGCCCTCGCACGCCACGCAGGTGATGGAGTGGGGCTATGACGCGGTGCTGCTGAACACCGCCGTCGCGCAAGCGGGTGATCCGGTGGCGATGGCGCAGGCGTTTGCCATGGCGACGCAGGCCGGTCGCCTTGCACGCCTGTCGGGTCCGATGCCGGAGCGCGATGTGGCGCAGGCCAGCACGCCGGTGGTTGGCCTGCCGTTCTGGCACGCGGAAGAGAGAAGCGCATGAGCCTGTCTGCATTGCGTTTCTCCACCACGTGGCCCGAGGCTGCCGCGCTTGCCGCACAGATCATCGATCGTCATGTCGAAGCCTTCGGCAGCGCGCCGCACGCCTGGAGCGTGACCGACCGCGCGGAAGAGGCAACCACGGCCGTCACAGTTCTGCTGACCACCGACGCAGCACAAGCTGACCGTGCTCGCGCAGCGGGCGCTGCCGTCGTACTCAGCGAGTCGCACGGCGCCGAGCGCATCGACACCGTGCACGACCGCCTCGGCACATACCGCTTCACGTCTGCGGCACATGGGGGCGCGCTCGACGCGCGCTTCGTCGCCATCTTCGGCGCGGCACTCGCACTGGCGTTCGAGCCGCGCGATGCGTTGTGCGTAGCCCGCGCGTGGATCGCGGAAGCCAACGCCGATGCGCTCGCCTGGCCCACGCGCTTCGATGCCCTGCCCCGCGTGCTCGAACCCGCGCTGCCGTGCCCGACCGCGCCGGACATCGCCTTTGCGCCGTGCCCAACGCAACTCGGCGTGTATGCCGTGGTGCCGGATGCGGAGTGGGTCGAACGCCTCGTTGCACTCAAGGTGCCGACCGTGCAGTTGCGCTTCAAGTCGGACGAGGCGCAAGCCGTGGCCGACCAGGTGTGCCGTGCAGAAGCCGCCGCACGCGGCAGCGACACACGCCTGTTCATCAACGACCACTGGCAAGTGGCGCTCAATGTGCACGCGCAAACGCCCAACAGCGGCATCTACGGCATCCACCTTGGGCAGGAAGACATCGACGACGCCGACCTGGTGGCGATCCGCTCCGCAGGTCTGCGCCTTGGCATCAGCACGCACGGCTTTGCCGAAATGCTGCGCGTCGCCCCCCTGAACCCGAGCTACCTCGCACTCGGCGCGGTGTTTGCCACGCCCACCAAGACCATGCCGACCGTGCCCCAGGGCCTGGGCCGCTTGTTCGCCTATGCGTCGGCCATGCGCACGCGCGTGCCGGCACCCCCGCTGGTGGCGATCGGCGGTATCGATCGGGCAGCGATGCCGCGCGTGCTGGAATCTGGCGTTGGCTGCGTGGCCGTGGTGCGTGCTGTCACGCAGGCCGACGATGTGCCTGCGGCGGTACAGGCTCTGCAAGCGACGTTCGCGGCGCACGTGCGCGTCTGAGGTAACGCAAGGGTTGCGCAACGCAGTTTGCGTCCCGCAACCGCCATCTCACTGACCTATCCTGTTCGTGCGCTGCCCAGGTCATTGCCGGGGCGGCGCATCCTCATTCACGCTGCAGGAGACAGACATGGCGGTCAAGCCCATTCCCGAGGGTTACCACAGCGTCACCCCGTACCTGAGCATCAAAGGCGCCGCACGCGCGATCGATTTCTACAGGCAGGCGTTCGGTGCCACCGAACTCTTTCGCATGGACGGCCCCAACGGCACCATCGCGCACGCCGAAATCCGCATCGGCGATTCCCCCATCATGATGTCGGATGAAGTGCCGAACATGGCCTGCGCCAGCCCCGACACGCTGCAGTGCACGTCGGTGGGGCTGATGATCTATGTGCCCAACGTCGACACCGTGTTTGCCAACGCGCTCAAGGCCGGCGGCACGGAAGTCCGCCCGGTGGTGGATCAGTTTTATGGCGACCGCTCCGGCACGCTCAAAGACCCGTTCGGCCACGTATGGACCGTGTCCACGCATGTGGAAGACGTGGAGCCCGATGAGATGGCGAAGCGCATGGAGAAGTGGGCGAAGGAGCAGGCAGGCGCATCGGCTTGAGTCTGTGAGCAGAGGAGAAAAGGCGCGGATCACGGTCCGCGCTTTTCTTTGCCCGCGCTCGATGTCTAGCGCGGCTGGCAGGTCACCAGCACGTTGGTCACATCATTGGTGGCCGTGCCGCTGGCGTTGGCCACCGCGCAATTGGCCGATGCCGGTTGTGCACTGATCGTCACCAGGTAGCTGCCGTTGAACGGCACCAGCCCACCGAACACGAACGCGCCGTTGCTGGCAATCGTTAGCGAATCGCGGCCGTTGTTGAGCAGCACGATCGACTGGCCGCCCGGCAGGCCGCTCACCGTGCCACCAATCGAAAAGTTGCTGCCGAAATCACTGACAAAGCTTGCATTGCAGGCACCCAACAGCGCGCACAGCACCGCGGGCAGGCAGCGAAAGACACGTGCGATCGGCAAGCGCTTCATGGCGGCTCCTGGGATCAGTCTTCGTCGATGTCGACTTCGAGAGCGCGCGGTGCGGCCAGTGGGCGCGGTGCAAAGCCATGGTTGAGCGGGCCCGACCCGCGTCCCAGGGCCAGGTGACGCCCCGCGCCGATGGCATGCAGCAGGTAATCGAGCGAGGCTTCGATGGCAGCTTCCAGCGCGTCGCCGCGTGCGAGGTGCGCGGCAATGGCGGCCGACAGCGTGCAGCCCGTGCCGTGCGTGTGCGGCGTGTCGATGTAGGTGTGCGCGTAGACGCGCTCTGTGCCGTCGGCGGTGACGAGCACGTCTTGCAGCACGCCGTCTTCACCGGCGGTGGCCACGTCTGCCAGGTGCCCGCCCTTGAGCAGCACGGCGCGCGGGCCCAGGGCCAGCAGGTCGCGTGCGGCGGGCAGCATGTCGTCAGCTGTGCGGACTTCGCGGCCGAGCAGTGCGCTGGCTTCCGGCAGGTTGGGCGTGACCACCAGGGCGCGCGGGAACAGCCATTTGGCCATGGCCTGCACGGTGGCATCGCTGCCGAGCTGAGCGCCGCTGGTGCTGACCATGACGGGGTCGACAACCAGGTTGGTGATCGGGTGGCGGTCCAGCGCCGAGAGAATGGCTTCCACGATCTGCGGCGTGCCCAGCATGCCGGTCTTGGCCGCATCCACGCCAATGTCGCCTGCCACGGCATCGATCTGCGCAGCCACGATGTCCGGTGTGAGCGATTCCACCGCCGTCACGCCCAGCGTGTTCTGCGCGGTGATGGCCGTGATGGCCGACATGCCGTAGCAGCCGAGCGCGGCAAACGTCTTCAGATCGGCCTGGATGCCCGCCCCACCGCCGCTGTCCGAGCCGGCGATGGTGAGCACGCGCGGCACGTGCGAGGCGGGGGCGGCAAACGCAGCGAGGGTCGGGTCGGTGATTGTCATGGCGGGTGCGAGCGTTGGGGGTTGTTCGCACTATAGCGCCATCGCAGCCGGATCGATGTGCGGGGTTCCGAACCCGGACGGCGCGCGTTTCAGGTGCGAACGTGAGGCTCGCGTCTCCGAGTGCAAGGCTCAGAACGTCGAACGCGAGGCTCAGACGGTCGAACGTGGAGCTCAGACGGCCGAACGTGGAGTTCAGAGGGCCGAACGTGGAGCTCGGACGGTCGAACGTGGAGCTCAAACAGTCGAACGCGAGGCTCGGATTGCCGAACGCGGCGTTCAGAACGTGAAGCGTGAGGTTCAGAACGCCGAGTCAGCCGTGCTTGGAGCCCCGGCCCCCGGGGTGTGGCCGTCAATCCATCAGGTCGGTGTAATCCGCCGCGGCAAAGCCCTGGGCGCGTACCCACGGTGCAGCGGCCGGTGTGGGCAGCGCTGTCACCCGCGTGAGCTTGCGCTGCGAGCCGCTGGCGTTGCGCGATTCCACGCGGCGCGGGTATTGGCCGGCCACATCCCATTCCACGGTGACGGTGCGTTCTCCCTGGGCCGAGCGGTAGGTCTGCACGCCGTTGCGCACCGGACCGTCGGCGCGCATGCCCTTGAGCGCGGCTGGGTCGAGCAGGTGATACGCCGTCGCCCACGAGCCGTCGAAGCCGATGTTGGCGTATTCCGCGGGCAGCACGTTGTAGCTCTTCTGCTGCGAAACGCTCACCACGCGCACCGTCAGCACGCCCTTGGCGTCGCGCTCGATCCAGCGCGGGGCGGTATCGGTGTCGGCGTGCTTGTGGCCGGCGTGGGCGTTGGTGTTGTCGTGTTCTGCATGGGCCGATGCGGGCGGCAGCTCGCGCGCAATCCACACGCGGTCTCCCTGGCGGTAGACGCGCTCGGCAAAGCGCATGTCGCGCTGGATGCCGTCGGTGCCGAGCGACGACAGTTGATGTTCAACACGGAGTGCGGTCAGCGGCGCGGATGCCGCCGGGCCGGCGGCTTGTGCGGTCGCAGCGAGCGCGGCCAGCGCGAACGAAAACAGAAGGCGGGCAGATCGGGTCATACGAATTCGAAATCGGGAAAGCAGAAACGAAAAAAGCGCATGCCGATTGCCTCGGCATGCGCGTCAATGGAAACGCCGGAATCAGAGGCCCATGGCCGTCTTGACCACGCCGAACACTTTCGTGTTGTCCAGCGTGCCCTTCAGCGGTGCGCTGCCCGGACCAGAGGAGAACAGCATCACATCACCGCCGCCGTGCGTTTCCGAGCCGGGCGTGCCGAGCTGCACGCCCACTTCCTGCAGGTAGTCGTCCGCCGTGGTGTCGACGGCCGCTACGTTGTCGCGCGTGGCCTTGCGCGGGGTGCCGCCGTTGCCGAACACCAGCGTGGTGTATGGCAGGCCGTCGGCGGCCAGTTGTGGCTGGCCCGTCTTGATGTCGTTCGACACACCCAGGATCGGGTTGCCCTTGCGCGGGTAACCGTTGATCGTCATCGTGTGATCGTGGTCGGCCGTGACGACGATCAGCGTGTTGGACAGATCCGCAATCGACAGGGCGCGCTTGATGGCCTCGTCAAACGCACCGGCATCTTCCAGCGCGCGCTTGGCGTTGGTGCCGTGCAGTGCGTGGTCGATGCGGCCGCCTTCCACCATCAGGAAGTAGCCCTTGCCGTTTTTCTGCAGCACGCGCATGGCCTTCTCGGTCATGTCGGCCAGGCTGGGCTCGTCCACGCTGTTCTTCTTGCGGTCCAGCTCGTAGTTCATGTGATCCAGGTTGAACAGGCCGAGCAGCTTGTTCGTCGTGGCCGGGTTGATGGCGGCGAGCCCGGTGCCGGTGGTCACGTAGGTGTAGCCGGCGGTCTGGAACTGGGCGGTCAGGTCGGTGGTGTCCGTGCGCTTGCTGCCGGTGGTGCCCTGCGGCAGGTAGTGGCGGCGGCCACCGCCCAACAGTACGTCCAGGCCATCCTTGAGCGCGGCGTTGTACAGCGCGTTGCCCGGCGTGCCTTGCGCGGCGATTTGGTTCTCGCCGTCGCGGTGGCAGATGTGCGAGTACGTGGCAGCCGGTGTGGCGTGCGTGACACGCGTGGTCGTCACGGCGCCCACCGATTTGCCGGCGGCCTTGGCGAGTTCCAGCAGCGTGACGGCCGGCGTGCCGTTGTTGGCGGGGCACGTGGTGTCGGCACCGTTCACGTAGGCCTTGCCGGTGCCATCGCTGGCTTTGGTGTCTTGCGACATGGAGATGACTTCGTTGTTCATCTTCACGCCGGTCATGTAGGCCGACATCGACGGGGCGCTGTCGGTGGTCTGCGCATCGTTGGAGTACGTCTTGATGCGCGCCGTGCGCTTGAGCGTTTCCATCGTGAGCTTGCCGCTCTCGCCCACCTTGTAGATGCGCGTGGCGGTGACGGTGGTCGGGCCCATGCCGTCGCCCAGGAAGAAGATCACGTTCTTGGCTTCACCGGCGGCGTGCGCTTGGGGCAAGGCACCGGCGGCCAGCGCCAGCAGACTGGCGCGGAGGATACGGTTCGATTGCTTGTTCATATTCGCCTCTGCCTCTTTTACAGACCCACGGCCTGTTTGATGAGGCCGAAGACCTCGGTGTTGTCCATCGTGCCAGTGAAACGCTCGGCGCCCATGCCGCGTGCGCCGATGAAGACATCGGTGCCGCCGTGTGTCTCGCCACCCGGCGCGACCGGGATGACGGCTTCCTGGTGGTAGGTCTTGTCGTAGACCGCTGCATCGGTGAGCGCGCCGCGCGTGGCCGGGCGGTTCTCGCCGGTGCCGAAGCCGATGATGGTGAACGGGTTGCCCGCCGTGTCGGTGGCGTTGTTGCCGGTCACGTAGCTCTTGAGCAGGCCCAGCACGCCGGGGTTGCTGTCGCTGGTCGGGCCGGTGCGCTTGGCGTAGCCGTTGAGCACGAGCGTGTGGTCGTGGTCAGCCGTCACGACGATCAGCGTGTTCTTCAGCCCCGGGTCGATCGTGTTGAGCTTGTCGATCGCGCCGCGAATGGCCGAATCAAACGCCACCGTGTCCTGCAGTGCCTTGCGTGCAGTCGTTTCGTGCAGCGCGTGGTCGATACGGCCGCCTTCCACCATCAGGAAGAAGCCCTTCTTCTTGGCGGCGAGCACGTCGATGGCCTTGTTGGTCATCTCGCCCAGGCTCGGCTCCTTGGTGGCGTCGCGATCGAGGTCATACGACATGTGGCTGCTGGTGAACAGGCCCGCCACCTTCTTGCTGCTGGCGGCTAGCGCGTCGAACTCTGCACGGGTGCTGGCGTAGCTGTAGCCGGCGTCTTGCAGTTCCTTCGTGAGGTTGCGGCCATCGGTGCGCACGCCGCCCTTGGTTTTGTCCGACAGGAAGTGCTTGCTGCCGCCGCCGAAGATCACGTCCACGCCGTCGCCCAGCGCAGCGTTGTAGCCCTTGCCGCCCGGCGTCAGTTGCGCGGCGATGGTGTTCTCGCCATCGCGGTGGCAGATGTGCGAGTACGTGGCCGCCGGCGTGGCGTGCGTGATGCGCGTGGTGGTGACCACGCCCGTGCCGTAGCCGGCTGCCTTCATCAGTTCGAGCAGCGTGGTGACGGGCTTGCCGTTGCCGCTCGGGCAGGTGCTGTCGGCGCCTGACAGGTAGTCCTTGCCGCCCGCGTCATAGGCCATCGTGTCCGGCGACATGGAGATGACTTCGTTATTCATCTTCACGCCGGTCATGTAGGCCGACATCGACGGCGCCGAATCGGTCACCTGTGCGTTGTTCGAGAAGGTGCGCACGAAGCCGGTTTCCGGCAGCGTGTCCATGGTCAGCTCACCGTCTTCGCCCACCTTGTAGATGCGCGCGGCGGTCATGGTGGTCAAGCCCATGCCATCGCCCAGGAAGAACACGACGTTCTTGGTCGGTCCGGTGGACGGGGTGGTCGGCTTGCCATCTGGCTCGGCGCTGCCGGTGGTGGATGTGCCATCACTGCCGCATGCCGTCATGGCGATGGCGGCCGCGATAGCGGCGGCGTATTTCGTGAATTTATGGTTGTGCATCGTTGGCTCCCTGAACGATGCCCGGCACTTTGGTGCCCGCGTGTTGCACGTCTGTGATGCGGGTGCGCCGCTTCCTAACCCGATCGCAAGGTTCAAATATGACAACGCATTGACACCGCCCAATGGAGCGGGCTATGGCCTTGCGCTTGCCTGAGCAGTGGACCCATCACTCCACGCTACGATGCTTGTTATCGCTCGCACCTGCGTATGCCCATGCTCACTCGCCAATTCGTCAGCCACGTCACGCTACGGCGCGACACCATCACCACCTTCGACGCGTATCCGTTCAGCCTGCCCGCCGTGCGCGCACTCGACACGCTGGCGCTGCACCCGAAGATGACCTTCCTGGTGGGCGAGAACGGCTCAGGCAAATCGACCCTGATGGAAGCGATGGCCGTGGCGATGGGGTTCAATGCCGAGGGAGGCTCGCGCAACTTCAACTTCAGCACGCATGCCTCGCACTCGGCGTTGCACAACCACCTGCGCATCGCCAGGGGCTTCCGCAGGCCGCGCACCGAGTTCTTCCTGCGCGCAGAAAGCTTCTTCAACGTGGCAACCAACATCCAGCGCATGGATGAAGAGCCCGGCCCGGGCGGGAGGGTGATCGCCTCCTACGGGGGCAAATCCCTGCACGCGCAGTCGCACGGCGAGTCCTTCATGGCGCTGCTGATGCACCGCTTTGGCAGCAATGGCCTCTACCTGCTCGACGAACCGGAGGCCGCGCTCTCGCCGCAGCGGCAACTGGCGGTGCTGGCGCGCATCCATGCGCTGGTGCGGCAGGAAAGCCAGTTCATCATCGCCACGCATTCGCCCATCCTGATGGCCTATCCCGATGCCTACATCTACCAGTGTGATGGTGAGGGCATCCGACGTATTGCGTACGAAGAAACCGAACACTTTCAGGTGACGCGGGATTTCCTTGCAAATCCGCAGCGGATGCTGAACATCCTGCTCGAAGAGTGAATATCTCCGCCCGTCTCGGAGATACGTCCTTCTTATCGTTACTGGCTTTCGCCAGCTCGCTCTACGGCGGTGAGCACTTCCCACGTTTCAGGGTTCACCTGACAACCTTCTAGGGTCATCAGCACGTATGCGCCGATGGCATCGAGAAAGCCGCGCCTGAACTCCGGCGGATGGATGCCGGCGTAGGCCAACTCCCAACGCAGCGCATCCGGCGTGTATTGCCCGTGTCTACGCACGTCGCTTTGTGTGCGGCGGAGGAAGTCGCGCGCAGCGAGTGCGCCTGTCAGGTAGATGCATCGCTTGGAAGTCATCGGCACCCTCCTGATGAGATGGGAAAAGCTCGACGACCTAAGGGTGGGGATGGGTAGGACGCGGGGCGATACCCGCTGATGGCGGTAGCCATGTGGCCTCCGGGAAGTAGGTTCGCGGGAGGCTCGCCGCTCGCTGCTAAACGAGGGTGGCGGGCCTGACGACGGCGTTAGCAGACCGGTCCCTACTTCCCGATTCAACCGGCAGACCTTTCGGTCTCACCGCCCGGCCCGCCATGAAAACAATAGGCGTGCGCAAGCACCGGACATGAAAACGCCGCGCGAAAAGGCGGCTGTCCGTCGGGAAAACGTAGGGAAGACATGGGCTGCTAAACCCGGTCACCGCCGAAGCGATGACACGTGGATTATAGCTGCCCCACTTGCTCGAAATCGTTTCAAATTTAAAGCGCAATCTTTTGCCATTAAAGACGCGCGAAATCAGAAACTGCCGATTGAGGCCGTCGCTGATTTGCCTCCCAATGAAGCACTTTCCATCTTGCGGAGGCAGACTTGGTATTTTTCCGAACGCAATCTGTGCGTGCTGGCGGGCGTTGGTGCGCACACCCTGATCTGCATTTGCGCCGAATCTCCACCAAAGCGCTGATGGCTGGAGGCCGGCAAGATGCCTGACGTCCGCTATGCGCTGAAGAACTACGACAAGACGACCACTGGCGGCGTGCTCATATCAACCACGCAAGGCATGACGCACCACGGCCAGCCCGTGGGTGTCGAGGGCGACTTCGCCACGTGCCCAGCATGCAAGGGAGGTGGTCCGGTCTTCAATGACTGCAATCCGAATTTCGGGGTGTTGGGAAAGCAAATTCTGGTGAGCGGCGCGCGTGTCTATTGCAAGTGCCAAAAGAGACCAGTGGTCATTCCCTCGCAGAGCGATTTCACCATCGAGGTTGTCAGCAGCGCCAACCCCAGCCGAGCCGGTGATTCGTTTGGGCAGCCTCTTATGGCAGGAGATTCGACGCGAGATGGCGAATCGGAATACGCCGATCGCTATGCGTTCATTGACGAGCGCAGCGGCAGGCCCATCGCCGACGCTGCGTATGCGATCAAACGGGCAAGCGGTGCCGTCGAACATGGCACCACCGATTCCGCGGGGCGTCCGCACCGGCTCTCAACCACGGCCCAGGCGGAAACCATCGCCATCTATTTGGAGGACTGATTGATGGCGGAACACATTGCCACCCCCGACGGGCGGCGCCTTAAGAAAATCGAGCAACGCGCGACGACAGCGACCAGCGATAGTAGCGACAAGGCGGTCTATGCCAACGCACCGCGCGTTTGCTACAACATGCCGAACGAAGAATTCTTTCCGCTGATGATGCGATTGCGGGACAAGGCTGTGCTTTTGATGGGAGATCGTTTGGCTGAACTGGTGCGCTGGAACGCCGCGGATCGCGACAAGGTACTGCTGTGGTTTGGTGACGACTCCGAAACAGTCCGGCAGACGCTGAATGATGGCCTGACTCGCATGCGGGGAATCATGCGTGGGTTGACTGAAAAGAGTTTCGTTAAATTCTCGCCAGAGGGCGTTCGTGCTGCGGGGTGTTTGCCACGAGGGAAGGAGGGGGATGCACCGGCGGCTGCCAGCGTTTGCAAAGAGGATGGAACTTATACCGTGTTCATCGGCAGTGAATTCTGCGACAAAGACCCGGATGAGATAACTCTCCATGGGGTGCCAAAAGACGTCGAGTCAAAGCTCACAATCTTCATCCATGAGGTTTCGCACTTTCCAGCAGCGATGAATGCTGAGGACCACTTCTACGGGATGATGCCTTCTCGCGTTCGAGCCAAGGCCCGAGATGAATTTTGTCTGAGCAACTCTGACAGCATTGCTTACTACGTAGCAAATATTCCCAATTGGACCTATAGGCCACCCGCATGGAAACCATGAAGAAGCTACTCTTAGCGCTCTTTCTTGTACTCAGTTTCTCGGCAAAAGCATGCCATCCGCCTTTCATGAATATTGATGTGACATTCGAGCCCAACGCAACGCGGCCGGATGCTGCCGGGATGGCGAAGCTGGAGCAGTGGCGCGTCGACACACGACGAGCGTTCCCTGCAGGCTTCCAAGTCTTCATGACGCTTTGGGAGAACGATTCAATGGGGAGCTCCGAGGATGTTGCTCGCGCGCGAGCGGCATTCGTGACCAAATTTCTGATAACGACGAATGTGAATTCATCAGACATATATCCACCGGAGATCCGGCCTATAGGTATAGGGTCGGGAAGATTCAAGAGTGAAGAGGCAGGGATCAATACGATGGAAATAGGCATCAATCCACGTTGCCCTCATGTGTGTTGCGACCCAATGCTGGGAGGCCCCAGCCACACGAACTTCTAGTGCTTCTGTAGCGACCATCTCACTGATGTTTGCCACGCACTCACCAATGCCGATGGCCCATCCCGATGCCGCCACCTGCCGGTGTGATGGTGAAGGCGTCTGGCGTATCGCATATGAGGAAATCGAGAATTTTCAGGTGACGCCGGATTTCTTGGTCAATCCGCGACGGATGCTGACGGTACTCTCGGATGACTGATTCAACGTTAAGCGTTGCCCACGCTTTTCTTCTTTCGGTTGTCTTGTTTTGCGAGGTGTTTCGAGTCGCTAGCAAGAAGCCTGTATTTTGATTTAGTAACGTTGCCCCGATTTTTGTGATTGCCATGGATAATGCTGCGCAGATCCGGCCAGCAAAAGCGTTGGCGGCCATACAGCACCGTAATTGAACGCGAAATGATGAAACCAACAAGAATGCGATGGATATTGGCCCGCCTCATGGCGGCCCTGGGTGTGATGGTTGTCGCGGGGTGTGCGACGCAACCGCCAGCCGCGGTGTCGGAGCAGCGTGCCGATTCCGCGCGGCTTGGCACCCAGTGGGGAGAGGGGATCGAATCCCGCCTGCAAACGGTCGATCTCCGGCGTTTGAGCAATGAGCCGGTGGTTCAGCACACGTTGTCTTACTCAGAGGCCAGCGGGAAGGGCAATGCCGTTCGGGAAATCATGCTCGGCAAAGGAAGAATTGGATTAACCGTTCTTCATGACGGGCATGCGCCCTGGTCGATTTACCTGGATGGCGCCAACGCCCACCTTCAAGGAAAGAAAGGTGAGCGTTATGTGTTGCAGTATCGCAATTACTCGAAGCAGAGCATCTACGAGATCGTTACGACGGTGGATGGGCTGGGCGTGATGAGTGGCCGGGCGGGGAGCATCAAGAGTGCGGGTTATGTTCTCAAACCGGGTGAGGTTCTCCAGGTCGAGGGGTTCCGGAAGAGCCGCGAGGAAGTAGCAGCGTTCCGTTTTGCCGAGGTGGACGACGCCTACGCGGCCAACAGCAAATACGGGGCGGCCTCGAATGTTGGCGTGATTGGTACCGCCGTGTTTGAACTCTACGATCCCAACAAAAAGGACAAACCGGCGCCGGCAGACACCCCGAACGCATTCCCCGGCGACGGCAAGTCAGGGGACGATCCTCGCTATGCGACTCCGCCTGAGTACAGGAAGGGTTGATCGCCCCATGCGCCGTTGTTGAGCCGTCGAGGTGGCTAAATTACGACGCTGAGGATGAGGCCGGTTTGGGTGAAAGCCTTGACCGGCCTTGTTTTCGTTCTGTCGGTCGCCTCATGCATCACATGGTGGGCTCGTGTTGGCCTGCCGCAGATTCATCGAATCCGCTACAATCCAGCCCATTCCGAGGAGCGTTGCAACGGACCAGCACAGTCTGGCCGCCAGGCTCGGAAGTTCAAACGGCGCTCGCAGTATCGTGGCTGACACGATGGCGAGAACGCATCTATCCGGGGCCGGTGCATTGAAGTGCATTGGCGCCCCGTCTCAGCAGTTATCTCTCCAGCGTGCGGTTACTCATCCTTTTCGGAGTGATCCAATGAACGCTGTCACCGATCTGAAACACGACTACCTCGTCGCCGACATCAAGCTGGCCGACTGGGGCCGCAAGGAAATCGCCATTGCCGAGACCGAAATGCCCGGTCTGATGGCCATCCGCGAGGAGTTTGCCGCCAGCCAGCCGCTCAAGGGCGCGCGCATTGCCGGCTCGCTGCACATGACCATCCAGACCGCCGTGCTGATCGAGACGCTCAAGGCACTCGGCGCCGACGTGCGCTGGGCCTCGTGCAACATCTTCTCGACGCAGGACCACGCTGCCGCGGCGATCGCTGTATCGGGCACGCCGGTGTTTGCGTACAAGGGCGAATCGCTCAAGGAATACTGGGACTTCACGCACCGCATCTTCGAGTGGGCCGATGGCGGTACGCCCAACATGATTCTGGACGACGGCGGCGACGCGACGATCCTGCTGCACCTGGGCGCCAAGGCTGAGAAAGACGCCTCCGTCATCAGCAAGCCGACCAGCGAGGAAGAAACCTTCCTGTTCGCCGCCATCAAGGAAAAGCTGGCGAAGGACGCCACCTTCTACAGCCGCAACCTCGACGCCATCAAGGGTGTGACCGAAGAAACCACCACGGGCGTGCACCGCCTGTACCAGATGGCCCAGCGCGGCGAGTTGCGCTTCCCGGCCATCAACGTGAACGACTCGGTTACCAAGAGCAAGTTCGACAACCTGTACGGCTGCCGTGAATCGCTGGTCGACGGCATCAAGCGCGCCACCGACGTGATGATCGCCGGCAAGGTGGCCGTGGTGGCCGGCTACGGCGACGTGGGCAAGGGCTCGGCACAGGCGCTGCGCGCGCTGTCGGCGCAAGTGTGGGTGACGGAAATCGACCCGATCTGCGCACTGCAGGCCGCCATGGAAGGCTACCGCGTGGTCACCATGGACTACGCTGCCGAGCACGGCGACATCTTCGTGACCTGCACGGGCAACTACCACGTCATCACGCACGACCACATGGCCAAGATGAAGGACCAGGCCATCGTCTGCAACATTGGCCACTTCGACAACGAGATCGATATCGCCTCGGTGGAGAAGTACCAGTGGGAAGAGATCAAGCCGCAGGTCGATCACGTGATCTTCCCCGACGGTAAAAAGATCATCATCCTGGCCAAGGGCCGCCTGGTGAACCTGGGCTGCGCCACGGGCCACCCGTCGTACGTGATGAGCAGCTCGTTCGCCAACCAGACCATCGCGCAGATCGAGCTGTGGACCGAAGCGCAGAAGGGCTCGAACAAGTACCCGGTGGGCGTGTACACGCTGCCCAAGCACCTGGACGAGAAGGTCGCGCGCCTGCAGCTCAAGAAGCTCAATGCGCAACTGACCGAGCTGACCGACCAGCAGGCCGCGTACATCGGCGTGAGCAAGCAAGGCCCGTACAAGGCTGATCACTACCGCTATTGATCGGCTGTCAGCCGTATCCGCCGGCGGCACTTTCCGCCGCCGGCATTCAACCCGAGGACTCCCCATGAGACTGCTCGCTGTCTGGGTCATCAACGCGCTGGCGTTGCTGCTTGTCGCTTACCTGCTCAAAGGCATTCACGTCGCCGGTTTCACTTCCGCGCTGATTGCGGCGCTTGTGCTGGGTCTCGTCAATACGCTGATCCGTCCGGTCCTGGTCATCCTCACCCTGCCAGTGACGATCCTCACGCTCGGGCTGTTCATCTTCATCATCAACGCGCTGCTGTTCATGTTCGTCGGCAACGTGCTGTCGGGCTTCCAGGTGGCCAGCTTTGGCTCGGCGCTGCTGGGCTCCGTGCTGTACAGCGTGATTTCGTGGCTGCTGTCCAGCTTGCTGCTGGGCGAGCGCCGCTAATGGGTCTTCCATGAACGATCGTCAATTCAGTTTCGAATTCTTTCCGCCCAAGACGGCGGAAGGCGCCGAGAAGTTGCGCAACACGCGTGCGCAGCTCTCACCGCTCAAACCGCGCTTCATTTCCGTGACGTTTGGCGCCGGCGGTACTACGCAGCAGGGCACGCTCGACGCCGTGGTAGAAATCCAGCGCGAAGGCATCGAGGCCGCACCGCACCTGTCGTGCGTGGGCTCGTCACGCGAGAGCATTCGCGCGATCCTCAACACGTATCGCGAACACGGCATTCGCCGCATCGTTGCGCTGCGCGGCGACATGCCCTCGGGCATGGGCGAGATCGGTGAATTCCGCTTCGCCAACGAGCTGGTCGAATTCATCCGCCAGGAAACCGGCGACGCCTTCCACATTGAAGTGGCCGCGTATCCGGAGTACCACCCGCAGGCACGCTCGCCCAAGCACGATCTGGACAACTTCGCCCGCAAGGTGAAGGCGGGTGCCAACTCCGCTATCACGCAGTACTTCTTCAATGCGGATGCGTACTTCCAGTTTGTTGCCGACGCGCACAAGCTGGGCGTGGACGTGCCCATCGTGCCCGGCATCATGCCGATCACGAATTCATCGCAGCTGATGCGCTTTTCCGAGATGTGCGGCGCCGAGATTCCGCGCTGGGTGGCCAAGCGCCTGGAGAGCTTTGGCGACGACCGCGAATCGATCCGTGCCTTCGGCCTGGATGTGGTGACAGCGCTGTGTGATCGTCTGCTGCAAGGCGGGGCGCCGGGTCTGCACTTCTACACGCTCAACGCTGCCGGCGCCACGCGCGCCATCTGGCAGCGCCTCGGCCTGTAAGCGGCAAGAGAAGACAGGACAAGGAGATCGTCATGGCAGCCGCACCTGATCCACTGGTCGCCTGGTTGCTTGACGAACTCCGACCGCTCGCCGCGCAGATCGGCGAGATCCGCGCCCGCCGGATGTTCGGCGGTGCGGCCCTGTATTACGACGACATTGTCTTCTCGCTGGTGATCGACAGCACCTGCTACCTGCGCGTGGATGACGCCACGCGGGCGCGCTTTCTTGCGGAAAAGTCGGTGCCGTTCAGCTACGACCGCGAGGGGCGCACCATCAGCATGAAGGGGTATCTGAGCACGCCGGCCGATGCGCTTGATGGCGGCCAGCCACTGCGTGATTGGGTGCGACTGGCGATCGAAGCTGCGCTGCGCGAGGCGAATGCGAAGGCGGCCAAGCCGAAGCGCGCCGCCACAAAGACAACGGCGACCAAGAAGGCCGCCGCCAAGAAAACCGCTGTAAAGACTGTCGCCGCAAAGAAAGCGGCCAAGCGCTGAGCGTTTAGTACAGCGTTGTTTTCAGCCGCTCGGGCAATTCGCGGTCGTAGGCGTCCCCATCAAACGCGCCGCCGCTGATGTGCTGCAGGATCTTGCCTGCGGTAGGCAGCGCGGGCTTCGCTTCCTGTGCACCACGCTCCCACAGCTTGGAGCGCACCACCGCCTTCGAGCAGTGGAAGTACACCGACTGCACCTTCACGATGATCACGCTGCGCGGCAGCTTGCCCTGCACGGCAGCCGCGGCAAGCAACTCCGGATCGGTCGAGATCGTTGCCGTGCCGTTCACGCGCAGGGTCTCGCCCGCGCCCGGCACGATGAAGAGCACGGACACGCGCCCGTCTTCCACGATGTTGCGCAGGTTGTCGATACGGTTGTTGCCCGGCCGGTCGGGAATGACCAGCGTACGTTCGTTGAGGATGCGCACAAAGCCCGGCGCATCACCTTTGGGCGACGCATCCGTGCCCGCGGCTCCCACTGACGACAGCACGATAAACGGCGAGGCTTCCACGAACGCGCGGTAGTCCTCGTTCAGGTGGTCGATCTCCTTCAGGACGGAGCGCGGGTTCGGCGTGCCGTAGATGGCTTCGAGTTGCGCAACGGTCGTCAGCGTGTGGGTCATGGGGGCTCTCAGGATCGGTTTAAAACACGCCGCACTCGGTGACGATGCAGTCGAGTGCGATGTCGTGCGGTTGTGGCGCGATGGATTCCACCCGGTTCACCTCGAACGCTACGCCAATGGTGTGCGGGCGGTGGCCGGCGGTATGCAATGCAGCGAGCGTGCGGTCGTAGAAGCCGCCACCGTAGCCGATGCGATAGCGCTGCGTATCAAAGCCGACGCAAGGAATCAGCAGGGCATCGGGCGTTTCCATCTCACCCGCGCGGGGGATGGGAATGTTGTACGCGCCCAGCGTCATTTCACAATCGGGCGCCCATCGCCGAAACTGCAAGGGCGAAAACTTGTCAGTCACCACGGGCAGCAGCGCGTGGCGCGTGGCATCCGCCGTCAGCCAGTGGCCCAGCACGGTCAACGCATCGAACTCGCCCTGCGTTGGCCAGTAGGCGGCCAGGCGTTTGACGGGCAGCGTCTGCAGCAGGTCGGCCAGGTGGTGCGCCAGCGCGGCGTCATGTGCGACGCGCTCGGGCAGCGTGGCACGCGCATCGAGCAGCATGGTGCGCAGGGTACGGCGAGATTCGATCGGCGTGGTCGGGTTTGCCGGATCGTGCGGGTTCCCTAAGGCTGACATGGGATAATTCAGCGACCTAACAGTGATTGGATGGGGTAGGAGATGGCATTGAAGGGCAAGGCAGTATATCGCGCAGTGGCGCTGGCTTTTGTAGGGGTGATCGGCATCGGCGCGGTGGGTCCGCTGAGTCCCGTTGGGGTGGCCGCACCGGCCAAGCGGCAGGCGCCGCAAGGCATTCCGGCCAATCCGGACGACGCCTTCGTCGAGTTGCGTAACGCTGCGCGCCGCAACGACGTGTCGCGCAGCTGGGAGCTGGCCGACAGTCTGGCCGACTACCCGATCCCATCCTACGTGCAGTATTTCCGCATCAAGCCGCAGTTGTTCGACGCCAGCGGCTATGCGCGCACGGATGCGCCGGAAGACGAGATCCGCTCGT
Organism: Ralstonia sp. ASV6; assembly: GCF_016429285.1. Classification (GTDB taxonomy): domain Bacteria; phylum Pseudomonadota; class Gammaproteobacteria; order Burkholderiales; family Burkholderiaceae; genus Ralstonia; species Ralstonia flaminis. Next base: position 5,678 of record NZ_JAELUI010000068.1, on the reverse strand, counting down.
TCCTGCAGCGCTACCAGGGTGGTGCGATTGCCGACCGTTTGCGCAACGACTGGCTGCTCGTGCTCGGCAAGAAGCGTGACTGGGCCACCTTTGATGTCGAGTACCCGAAATTTGTGCTGAAGGACGACACGCAGGTCGAGTGTTATGCCCTGCTCTCGCGCGCGATGAAGGGCCAGAACGTGGCCGCCGACGCACGCAACACACTGTCCGACCCGAAGGGCTATGGCGAAGGTTGCGTTGACCTGATCGGCTATCTGGTCCAGGCCAACCAGTTCACGCGGGCGGACGTGGCCTTTGCGGCGCGACTGTCGCTGGAGCAGAACCTGGTGACGCAGGCGTCGCGCATTGCGGCCGTGCTGCCCGAGGGCGATCGTGTGGACAACGACACGCTGGCCAACGTCACGCGCATGGCGCGCAACGACCCGTCGCAGGCAACGGCGTATCTGCTGGCGCAAAGTGGCGGCCTCTCGCGTGAGGAGCAAGGTGCGGGCTGGGGTGTGATCGGCCAGTATGCGGCCAAGAAGCAGACCCCCGATGCGCTCGATGCCTACCGCCGCCAACTGACGCTGGGCGGCGATGCCTGGCTGTCCGACGATTCGCAGGAATGGCGCGTACGCACCGCCCTGCGCGCGGGCGATTGGAAGATGGTGCGCCAGGCCATCGACAGGATGCGCCCCACCCTGCGCGATCGGGATCCGGCCTGGACGTACTGGTACGGCCGCGCGCTCAAGGCGGATGGCCGCAACGACGATGCCAAGCAGCGGTTCCAGTCCATCGCGGGGCAGTTCAATTTCTACGGACAGCTTGCGCAGGAAGAGCTTGGCCAGCGCATCACCGTGCCGCCCAAAACCACCGTGACGGATGCGGAGATCGATGTGATGGGCCGCAACCACCCAGGCTTCGGTCGGGCCAAGCGTCTGTATGACCTGAACCTGCGCTTCGAGGGCAACCGCGAGTGGAACTGGGAGCTGCGCAACATGAGCGACCGCGAGCTGATCGCGGCGGCGGAATATGGCCGCAAGCTCGGCCTGCTCGACCGCACTGTCAACTCGGCCGACAAGACCCGCGCCGAACATGACTTCTCGCTGCGCTTCCCCACGCCGTTCCTCAACGTGGTGCAGCGCAATGCCGATGCCGTCGGTCTGGACATTGCCTGGGCCTATGGCCTGATCCGCCAGGAGTCGCGCTTCATCATGGATGCACGTTCGTCGGTGGGGGCGTCAGGCCTGATGCAGGTGATGCCGGAAACCGCCAAACGCGTGGCCAAGAAGATCGGCCTGCCGGGCTTCCGACCCTCGCAGATGAGCGACATCGATACCAACGTGCTGCTGGGCACGAGCTACCTGTCGATGATCCTGACGGATCTCGACAGCTCGATGACGCTGGCGACTGCCGGCTACAACGCAGGCCCCGGCCGCCCGAAGCGCTGGCGCTCGACGCTCACGCGCCCGGTGGAAGGCGCGATCTTCGCCGAGACCATTCCCTTCAATGAGACGCGTACGTATGTGAAGAACGTGCTGTCCAACGCCACGTATTACAGCGCGCTGATGACCGGCCGCCCGCAGTCCCTGAAGGATCGCCTGGGCAAAGTCGGGCCGGAGGCGGTGACGCCGGACGACCTGCCGTAAGCCACGTACACAAGCGACGCAAACAAGCGACGCAAACAAGCGACGACATCGTCATAAAAACGCCCGCAGCGATGCGGGCGTTTTGCATGGGGGCGGGCGTTCTGGCGGTCACAACGGTGCCGCCCGCAGCACATCGCACCGTTGCGCCTTGGGGGCGGTCGCCTTCGGGATGTATTGTGGTGGAGCCCCCTCTCCCCCTTCTCCCGTCTTGGAGATGCATCATGCACACCTCCAATCTGCTCGTTTTTGGTGGCACCGGTTTCATCGGCACGCAGTTGCTTTCGCGACTGGTGACGGAGACCTTTGCCGCGCCCGGCCTGCCCGAGGGCCGCGTGATCGTGCCGACGCGCGACGCCGAGTCCGCCCGGGCGCACAACCTGACGTTGCTGCCACGCGTGGATGTGATGGACGCCGACATCTACGCTGACGACGCCCTCGACGCACTGTTCCTGGCCCTTACGGAGCGCGGTGGCCAGCACTGCGCGGTCATCAACCTCGTTGGTGTCCTGCAGGACGAGCGCGTGATGCCTTACGGCCCCGCATTCCAGCGCGTGCATGTGGATCTGCCCCGTCGCATTGTCGCTGCGTGCCGCCGACATGGCGTAAGCCGGCTATTGCACATGAGCGCGCTGGGCGCTGACCCGGCTGGCCCGTCGATGTACCAACGCAGCAAGGGCGACGGCGAGCGCGTGGTCATGAACAGCGAGCTGGACTGGACGGTGTTTCGCCCATCCGTGGTGTTCGGCCCGCAGGATCACTTTCTCAACCTGTTCGCGCGCATGCAGCGCATGGCGCCGTTCGTGCCGCTGGCCTGCGCTGACGCACGCTTCCAGCCCGTCTACGTGGATGATGTGGCCGCAGCCTTCGTCAACGCGCTCGACAATGCGAGCACCTTCCGGCGTGCGTATCCGCTGGTCGGCCCCCGTGTGTACACGCTGGCCGAGTTGATGCGCTTTGCCGGGCGTGCCAGCGGCCACCGGCGCTGGATCGTGCCGCTGCCCGAGGGGCTGGGCCGTATGCAGGCGGCGCTGTTCGAGCACCTGCCCGGCGCGCCCATCTCGCGCGACAACCTGGATTCCATGCGGGTCGACAATGTCAGCGCGGAGCCCATCGCACCGGAACTCGGTATCCATCCACTCGGCATGGAGGCGGTGATGCTGCCCGCCCTTGCCGGATTCGGCCCGAACGCTGGCCTGAGTGCCGCGCGCGCCAGGGCGCATCGTTAGCGGTGCCCGCAATGGGGTGCGCCCCGTTTGTGAGGCCATCTAACAACCGTAGCCAATCCGTTTCATTTTGTCGCGCTGCAGCGCAGGGCTAGAATGACTTGTTCGCCCCACGCTGCAGCCTCTTTCTCCACCGCCAAACACAAGAGCGTTCTGGCGCGCCGGCGTGACATACGCGAACTCCCACAATAATTGCAGTGCACTCTCCAAGGACGGGAATCATGAAACTGGTCATCGGCAACAAGAACTATTCGTCGTGGTCGCTACGCCCATGGCTGCTGGCCAAGCAGGCCGGCATCCCGTTCGAGGAGATTCGCGTGCGCCTGCTGAGCGAAAGCTTTGCCGCCGACGTGGCGCGCCATTCGCCGGCCGGCCGCGTGCCGGTGTTGGTGGACGGCGACATGAACGTGTGGGATTCACTCGCGATTTGCGAGACGCTGGCCGAGCGCTTCCCGCGCGCTCAACTGTGGCCGGCCGACCCGAAGGCCCGCGCGCACGCTCGCTCGATCTGCGCCGAGATGCACTCGGGTTTCAACAATCTGCGCAGCAACATGCCGATGAACGTGACGGCCGTGCTGCCCGGCATGGGCTGGAACGTGGCCGTGCAGCGTGATATCGACCGCATCGCGCAGATGTGGACCGAACTGCGCCAGAAGTACGCATCGGAAGGCCCGTTCCTGTTTGGTCACTTCACGGTGGCAGACGCGTTCTATGCGCCGGTGGTCAGCCGCTTCGCCACCTACGGCGTGCGCTTGCCCGATGTCGCCAAGGCCTACGCCGACCACATCCTCAACCTGCCCGCCATGCAGGAGTGGATCGACGGCGCGCGTGCCGAGCACGACTTCCTCGCCGACGACGAGCCGTATCGCACCACGCCGGACGAGGAAACGCTGGTCGCCGCCAATCAATGACGGAACGCGCAGCACAGGCGGAGCAGGCTGTCCTTGATCCGGCCACGCACGGGCTTCAGGTGTATGCCGTGGGCGGCGCCATTCGTGACGCGCTGCTCGGGCTGCCAGTGCAGGACCGGGACTACGTCGTCGTCGGCGCCACGCCGGAAGACCTGGAGGCGCGCGGCTTTCGCGCCGTCGGCAAGGACTTCCCAGTCTTCCTGCACCCGCGCACGCAGGCCGAGTATGCGCTTGCCCGCACCGAGCGCAAGACGGCGGCCGGCTACAAGGGCTTCTCGGTCTACTACGCGCCCGACGTCAAACTCGAAGACGACCTGATCCGCCGTGACCTGACCGTCAATGCGATGGCGCAACGCGTGGCGGAAGACGGCACGCTGGCCGGCCCGGTCATCGATCCGTACGGCGGACAGGCGGATCTGGCCGCGCGCACGTTCCGGCATGTGTCCGATGCCTTTGTGGAAGATCCGGTGCGCATCCTGCGCCTGGCGCGCTTTGCCGCCCGCTTTGCCGACTTCCACGTCGCGCCCGAGACCAACGCGCTGATGCAGCGCATGGTGCAGGCTGGCGAGGTGGATGCGCTGGTGCCCGAGCGCGTGTGGCAGGAAATCGCCCGCGGGCTGATGGAAGCGCACCCGCAGCGCATGTTTGCCGTGCTGCGTGACTGCGGTGCGTTGGCCCGTCTGCTGCCCGAACTCGATCGCCTATGGGGCGTGCCGCAGCGCGCCGACTATCACCCCGAGGTCGACACCGGCGTGCACACCATGATGGTGATCGAGACCGCCGCCGCCATGGGCGCCCCGCTGCCGGTGCGCTTTGCCGCGCTGGTGCATGACCTCGGCAAGGGCACCACGCCCGAAGACATCCTGCCGCGCCACATCGGCCATGAAGAACGCAGCGTGCCGATGATCGAAGTGGTTTGCCAGCGCCTGCGCGTACCGACGGATTGCCGTGACCTGGCATTGGTGGTTGCACGCGAGCACGGCAACATTCACCGCAGTGATGGGTTTGATGCGACGGCGCTGGTGCGCTTGCTGGAGCGCTGCGATGCGCTGCGCAAGCCCGAGCGGTTCCGTCTGGCGCTGCAGGCGTGCGAGGCGGACGCACGTGGCCGGCTCGGGTTTGAGGACCGCGCGTATCCGCAAACGCAACGCCTGCTGCAGGCGTTGCAGGCCGCATCGTCCATCGATGCCGGCGCCGTTGCCAAGCGCTACGCCGACAACCCGGCGCACATCAAGCAGGCCGTGCACGTGGCGCGCATCGAGGCGGTCACGCAGGCCGGCATCTAGAGAGACTCAGTTCGGCTCGGCCTGCGCGGCCAGCCGCTGCGACATCGCAAACAACTTCAGGAAAAAACCACGGAACGCCTCGGGATCGGGGCGTGCCGTGGTCTGCTGCGCGCCGATAAAGCACAGGTGTGCGATGCGGCCCCAGAATGCCGCATCGCCTGGTGCACCGCCGTCCAGGCTGCACAGCGAGGTGGCGAAGGCCAGCCGCAGGGCATCGACACGCTGCAGGGTGTCGGCCACCAGCGGCTCGCGCATCGCCCAGGCGCGGATGGCGACTTCACGCTGCGGATGCATCGACGCGGCCACATCGAGGTAGCGCATGAGCAAGGTCTCTGCCGTGTCGCCAGGCTGGATGAGCGAAAGGATGCTGCCGGTGTAGGTGCGCTCCCACTCGGCAAGCAGGCTGCGCACGTAGTCGTCGCGGCTGGTGAAGTGGTGGTAGAACGCGCCACGTGTCACGTTCAGGCGACGGGCAAGGCGCTCCGCAGAAATGCCGACAGCCCCTTCGATGTCGAGCAACTCGAAACCGGCTTCGATCCAGTGCGCGCGGGTGGTCTTGGGCATCGTGGTGTCCTTGGGGCAAAAACTGACAGGCTGTGTAGGGTGCGCAGCCGGCAGGTATTGTAGGCG
>NZ_JAELUI010000530.1 GCF_016429285.1 Ralstonia sp. ASV6 | reverse complement strand
CCCCCCCCCCCCCCCCCCCCCCCCCCCCCCCCCCCCCCCCCCCCCCCCCCCCCCCCCCCCCCCCCCCCCCCCCCCCCCCCCCCCCCCCCCCCCCCCCCCCCCCCCCCCCCCCCCCCCCCCCCCTCTTAATCACCCGCCCACCACCGAGATCTACACTCCACGGCCTTCGTCGGCAGCGTCAGATGTGTATAAGAGACAGCTTCCAGCACCTTCTGCGACGAGCTGTTGGGCGGCAGCTCCGTCACCACCAGTTGCCACTGGCCACGCGCGAGTTCTTCAATCTTCCAGCGCGCGCGCACCTTCAGGCTGCCTCGACCGGTTTCGTA
>NZ_JAELUI010000067.1 GCF_016429285.1 Ralstonia sp. ASV6 | reverse complement strand
GCCGTCGGGCAGCGCAAAGGCGTCGCGCAGCGGGGCGATCGGGTCGGCCGCGTCGCGTTCGAGGCAGGAGTTGCGGGTCAAAGTCATGGTGAGCGTGGGGCGTTGAATGCGTGGGGTTGTTTGGATCAGGGCAGGCGGCGTAGCACGGCACGTACCGGGCTTGCATCCAGTGTGGCGAACTTGAGCGGCAGGGCGATCAGTTCGTAGTCACCGGCGGGCACGTCGTCGAGCACCAGGCCTTCGAGGATGGCGAGGCCGTGTTTGCCGACGGCATGGTGCGCGTCCATGGTCTTGGAGGTTTGCGGGTCGAGTGAAGCGGTGTCGACGCCGACGAGCTTGACGCCGTGCGCGGCCAACAATTCGATGGTCTCGGGTGCGACGGCGGCGAAGTGGTCGTCCCAGGTGGTCTGCGGCATTTGCGCGTACGTGCGCAGCAGCACGCGCGGTGGCGTGCCGGCAAGCGCATCACGCACGTGTTCCGGCTCGACACGAGTCACGCCCACGCAGTGGATGACGCGGCACGGCCCGAGGTACGCGTCCAGCGGTACTTGCCCGATGGCGGCACCGTCTGCGTGATAGTGCAGTGGCGCATCGGCATGCGCGCCGGTGTGCGGCGACAGCGTGATGCGGCCGACGTTGACCGGGCAGTCACCTTCGAGCTTCCACGCAATTTCCTGCGAAAACGGCGTGTCGCCGGGCCACGTGGGCGTGGCGGGCGAAAGGGCGGGGCTGATGTCCCACAAAGTGCGTTCCAAGGCGGCTCCAGGGCAGAAAACTCGGTGAATCCGTGCCGAAATGATAGGGAAATCTACGCGCAATGGGTTTGCATATTCGTGCGTGTCATTTCGATGAATTCGCATAAAATTCAACGTATCAAAGAAATCACGCAAAGAACAACGACAGATGCAACTCGACACCACAGATTTGCGGATTCTCCAGGTCTTGCAGGAAGACGGCCGCATCAGCAACCAGGACCTGGCCGAGCGCGTGGCGCTATCGCCGTCGGCGTGCCTGCGGCGCGTGCGGATGCTGGAGGAGGGCGGCGCCATCACCGGTTACCGGGCGCAACTGGGCCGGGCTGCGTTGGGGCTGGAACTGGAGGCCATCGTGCAGGTGTCGATGCGGCAGGACGTGACCGGCTGGCACGAGACTTTCATGGCCGCCGTGCAGAGCTGGCCCGAGATCGTGGCCGCCTACATCATCACCGGGGATTGCAACTACATCCTGCGCGTGCAGGCGCCCAACCTGCAGCATTACTCGGAGTTCATCATCGAGCGGCTATATAAGACGCCGGGCGTGATGGACATCCGCTCGAACATCGTCCTACGCACCATCAAGGATCGCGATGGCGGTCTGGCTTTGCTGATGGAGGCCCGCGGCGTGCGACCGCTTGAGGCGGGGGCGGGCAAACGTGGCAAGGCCAGCTAATTTCTGACGGGGATCAAGCCTCTACTGCCAGCGTACGTGGATAGTGGCCCAGTGTTGTTGAGCGAAGCAGGCAGTGGTCAAGAGTTTCTGCTGCATCCCGTCCACCCCGAACGCATTGCTGGGGCTGCGAAAGGTATTGCTTCACCGACGCACTGGGTTGCGGTAACCGCTCCGGCCACACGCAGCACCCCGCCGAACTGCTCGGCAACGACTGGTATGCCTTCGGGGATTGGGGCATTGAAGCGGAAGCGCCGCGCAAGGTGAGCGCTCCCGCATGATGCGATTGGCTACTTGCCGAGTTGCGAGAGCGACGAGAACGCGCCGCGATGGAATACCAGTGGTGCACCCGCCGGGTCGGTCACGCCACAGCGCTCGACTTCACCGACAAAGATGACGTGATCGCCCTCGTCATAGCGGCTGCGGTTGTGGCACTCGAACCACGCCAGCGACTGCGCGAGGATCGGCAGACCGGTCGGGCTTAGGGCGTAGTCGATGTTGGCGAAGCGGTCGCCCTTCAACGTGGCGAAGCGCTTGCACAGGTCCAGCTGCTCCGCGGCCAGGATGTTGATCACGTAGTGTGAGCCGGCGTGGAACAAAGGGAATGAATTCGCCTGCATGCCCAGGCTCCACAGCACCAGCGGTGGGTCCAGCGATACCGAATTGAACGAGCTGGCCGTCACGCCGACAAACGCTGGCTTGCTCGGTCCGCCCTCCGAGCGCGTGGTGACAACCGTCACACCAGTGGCGAACTGGGACAGCGCATGCCGGAAATGCGCGGCATCGAAATCAGGCGGGGTGGCGCTGCCATGCGCCGACGGCTTGCGCGCGGACAGCTCCCTATCGCGCACATCCATGGGAATGGCTTCGTGATGGTCCATGCAAACTACCGAAAGTAAGGCTCAATTGTAACGGACGCCCGATAGGCCGCCGGTAGGTAGGGCTTTGCGTGACTCAAGGGTCATATGTCAGGAAGCGCGTGTGACGCCGACCAATGGCAGCGCGTACTCCCGAAGAAAGCCGTTTTGATACCAATGCGTTACATTTTTGACGCAGCGCTTCGGCGAGCCCGGTGTCAAACGGCAACGGCCGTTGCTGAGTACGCACGGGCGCTTCTCAATGGATTTCGAATCGTTGCACTGATGATTGCTAAGACAAGTAAGTTCGTCACCCTGATGGCCGGCATGCTGGCCGCGAGTTTCAATGCGCAGGCATTCAACGCGCAATGGTTGCTGCAGGCGGCCAAGTCTGAGGAGGTCAATCTGAATGCCAGAATTGGTATCGCCGTGATCGACAAGGAGTCTGGCTACACCTGGAACTACCGAGGCGACGAGGCCTTCCCGATCAACAGCACGCACAAGGCCTATCTCTGTGCCGCCCTGCTTGAAAAGGTCGACCAAAAGAAGCTTGCGCTCAGTGATATCACCGCCATTTCCAAGAGCGATCGGGTGACGTACTCCCCCGTTACGGAGAAACTGCAGTCGGCCACCAATGCCCAGCTGTGTGAAGCTGCCGTGAGCTACAGCGACAACACGGCGGCCAACAAGGTACTCGAGAACATTGGTGGTACAGCGGGTTTCAATGCGTTCATGCGATCCATCGGCGACCATGCAACCCGCCTGGATCGGAAGGAGCCCGAGCTCAATGAAGGCACCCCAGGCGACCGTCGGGACACCACGACGCCGATCGCCGCTTCCAACAGCTTGAATCAGATTTTCTTTAGCGATGGGCTGTCTCGAAACGCGAAGGCCGAGCTGAAGCATTGGATGGTCAACGACAAGGTTGCCAATGACCTGTTGAGGAAATCGCTGCCTTCCACGTGGGGCATCGCCGACAAGACTGGAGCAGGGGGATACGGCTCTCGCTCCATCGTCGCGGTTGTTTACCCCGCGGGGAAGAAACCGTTGCTAGTCTCCATCTACATCACCAACACGAAAGCCACCCTTGGCGAAAGCAATGCGGCCATCGCGCGAATGGGCGCTGTTCTGTTCAAGAGCATGCAGTAGGTCAAACAGGCCAACCCTTGTGGCAGGTCTTTCTGCCCAAAAATTGGAAGCGTGTAAGGAGAGAAACCATGGAAAACCAACAAGACCGTCAGCTTGAAACCGCCGTTCTGGGCGGAGGCTGCTTCTGGTGCCTGGAAGCTGTGTTCCAGCAGGTGCAGGGCGTGCGCAGCGTGGTGTCCGGATACGAAGGCGGCCATGTCGATCACCCCAGCTATCGCGCCGTCTGCAACGGCAACACTGGCCATGCCGAAGTGGTGAAGGTGGATTTCGACCCGGCGGTGATCCCCTACCGCGAGATCCTCGACATCTTCTTCGCCATCCATGACCCGACCACGGTGGATCGGCAAGGCAACGATGTCGGCCCGCAGTACCGCTCGGCCATCTTTGCGCAATCACCCGAGCAGTTGGCGACAGCGCGCAGGGCGATTGACGAGATCGGTGCCAGCGACATCTTCGAAGCGCCCATCGTGACGGAACTGGTGGACGCCAGCGACGGTAAGGTGACCTTCTGGCGTGCGGAAGACGAGCACCAGAACTACTTCCGCGACCACCCGGCACAAGGCTATTGCGCGTTTGTCATCTCGCCCAAGGTGACGAAGTTCCGCAAGCAGTTCGCGCACCGCTTGCAGGGCTAAGAGGGTGGACCGGGGCTACGCTGCGTCTGCCGGCAGGCGCGCGGCGATGGCCTCGGCCAGCTTGATGCACGACAGCGGAGACGACCCTTCGGCCTTGTTGCTGACCAGGATCGTCACCTTGCGACCCGCCGCCAGCGCGGCCACCGCCATGTCGGCCAGCGTCTCGCGCGAGAATGGGTCTTCATCGACGAGCTTGTCGAACGGCTTGTACGCCGCCTCGGCTTGCGCGTAACGGTAGCGGCTGTTCAGGTTCCAGCGCACCACGAGCGGGCCGCCCGCACCTTCATCCAGCAGTGCAACGGCCGCGGCTTGCCGGTCGGCCGCTGGCATCCGTTCGTGCAGGCCAACGCAGTAGCGCACGCCAGCAGCGCGCAGCATCTTGATGAAGCGTGGTGTGAGGAGCGTGGCGTCGCGCAGTTCCACCGCATAGACGGCATCGGGATTGAGTTGCGGATCGAGCGGCGGCAGCGCGGCCAGGAACGCTTCGAGCCGCTCTACAAAGCCGGCTGCATCTTCAGCCAGCGCGCCCAGCGGCGAGAGCTGGAACACCAACGGCCCGCACCGCACGCCGAGCCCACGCGTGGCCGGATCGACAAAATCGCGGATCGCGAACTCGGCGTTCAGGAAGGCTGGGTTGGCCATGCGTCCACGGCCGTCCAGCTCGCGAATCCATGCATCGCATACGGCGGCGGGCGCCTTCACCGCAAAGCGGAAATCTTCCGGCACGCTGGCTGCGTAGGCCACGTAATCTGCCAATGGAATCGGCGCATAGAAACCACGATCGATGCTGACCGTGCGCAGCAGAGGGTGTTGGGCATAGGCCGCGAGCCCCTTGCGCGCGAGCATCGAATCCGAATACTCACCCGCATACACCAGCCCATCCCACCCCGGATACGACCACGACGACGTGCCGATGCGCAGCCCGCGTGGCAGGCGCTGCGCGAGCGCTGTTACCTCGGGTGAAACCGTGGCCGGCTGCACGCCCTGGCGGGTGGGGGAACGCTTGGGCTTGGTTGCAGGCGTGTCGGATTTGGCGGCCGCGTTGTCGCTGGGTGCGGGCGGTGCGCCGAACAGATCGTCGATAGGCGGGGTGGTGGTCAAATGGTCACGCGTAGATAAAGCGGCGCGACCACGGGATCGATGTCGCCGACTGGCCGGCCTTCTGCAGGACGGTCTGGAAGATCGAGATCTCGTCGGCGTCAAAGGCGTGCGCGCAGCCAGCCAGATAGACGCGCCAGATGCGGTACTTCTTCTCGCCGACCATTGCGCGGATGGTGTCGCCGTTGGTCTCGAAACGCTCAGCCCAGTGCTCGAGCGTGCGCGCATAGTGGCGGCGCAGGCTTTCGACGTCAAGCGCCTCCAGGCCGCCATCCTGCGCGGCACTCAGCGCCAGCGAGATATGCGGCAGCTCGCCCTGCGGGAAGACATAGCGGTCAATGAAATCGCCACCGCCCATCGAGGCTTCGCCGCCGTCTGGGTCGGTGGAGGTGATGCCGTGGTTCATGGCGACACCGCCATCGGCCAGCAGGTCATGCATGCGGCGGAAATACCCTGGCAGGTTCTTGCGCCCCACGTGTTCGAACATGCCGACGCTGGTGATGCGGTCGAATTGGCCGGTGAGGTCGCGGTAATCCTGGATGCGGATTTCGATCTGGTCCTGCAAACCAGCGGCGCGCACGCGTTCGGTGGCGAGGTCGTACTGGTTCTGCGACAGCGTCACGCCCAGACAGCGCGCGCCATATTTCTGCGCCGCGCGCAGTACCAGTGCCCCCCAGCCGCAGCCGATATCGAGCAGTGTCTGCCCGGGCTGCAAGCGGATCTTGGTGAGGATGTGGTCGATCTTCTTGAGCTGCGCCTCGTCGAGTGTTTCGTTGCCGTTTTCGAAGTAGGCGCACGAGTAGACCATGTTCTGGTCCAGCCACAGCTTGTAGAAATCGTTGGAGACGTCGTAGTGATACTGGATCGATTCCTTATCGCCTTCCTTCGTGTGGGCGAAGTGGCGCACCACGCGGGCCAGCGCATTGCCGCTCTTGGCGGCTGCCGCGGAAGCCAACCCGTAGCTCACGCTGATGATGTCGGCCAGCTTGCCGTCCAGGTCGATCTTCTCCTGAACGTAAGCCTCGCCGAGGTTGTTGAGCGTGGGAGAGAGCAGCAGCGGCAGGGCACTGGCCTCGCGCACGGTCAGTGTCACACGCGGCTGGTCGAAGCGGCCAAGCTCGTATTGATCACCGTTCCATAAGCGCAGGCGCACCGGGAGGTTGGCAGACTCGCGGATCTCCTTGATCCACTGCTCGAGCTTGCGGTCAATCGCCTGTTGGAAAAACATGTCGACGCCTCCCAGATGTGCACAGATTCGGGGCGGCCATCGGATTGCCGCCCGAACGGATCACAACGCATCACATTAGCTTACGACAAACTTTTCCATGCTGCTGTGCGGGTCTTGCGGGCGGCGCGCGACTCCTTCCGCGTAGCAGCAAGCGCCGTGCCGGGATGACGCAGCGCGCAATAAATCATTGCGCGCAGGGCTACATTCAGGCCACACCCGGTCAGGGGGCGAGGCGGGCGATCTTCCAGGTGCCGTCGGCTTGCTTGCGGTATTCCAGCCGGTCATGCAGGCGCGACGGGCGGCCTTGCCAGAACTCCACGCAGGCAGGTAGCAGGCGATAGCCGCCCCAGTGCGGCGGGCGCGGCGGGGCATCGCCGAAGCGCTGGCTGTATTCGGCCTCGCGTGCCTCCAGCGTGGCGCGGTCGGGCACTTCGCTGCTCTGCTCCGAAGCCCAGGCACCCAGGCGCGAGCCCAGCGGGCGCGAGTGGTAGTAGGCGTCGCTCTCGGCTTCTGACACCTTTTCGACGATGCCCTGGATACGCACCTGGCGCTCCAGCCCGATCCAGTGGAACAGCAGTGCCGCGCGCGGGTTGGCGGCCAGTTCCTCACCCTTGTGGCTGGCGTAGTTGGTGAAGAAGGTGAAGCCGCGCTCGTCCAGGTTCTTGAGCAGGACGATGCGGGCCGACGGCTGGCCGTGCACGTCGACCGTGGCAAGCGACATGGCGTTGACCTCGGCCACCTCGGCCTTGAGCGCTTCGTCAAACCAGCGGTGAAACTGGCGCAGGGGGTTGGCGTCGACATCGGCAATGTCGAGCGAGGCGCGGGCGTATTCGGTGCGGATATCGGCGATGGAAGTCATGGTGCAGGGAGAAGCGGCATGCGAACGGGCCGAGTATAGACAAACACGGCCGAGCGCCGTTTGCGCATACGCAAGGATGCCTGGCACGGTTCGCGCTTGCACCGGGATTCTGGCGATCTGCGGAACGCCGCCTATATTGGCAATTCGGGCCGCGCGGCAGCACGCTCGCCTGATCCCCCGGCAAAAGTTGCAAGAGGATGTCGAAATGCCCCCCGATTCTCCTTCTCCTGAATCCCCCATACCTGCTGATGCGCCGCTCGGGTTGACGCGCCGCCAGTGGCTACAGGGCACGCTGGCCGTTGCGGCTGCCGGGCTGGTCGGCTCGCAGGTGCTGCGCGCGGTGGCGCAGGCCCCGGGCGAACCGCTCGATGCGTTCATGGCGTTGTCACAGGCGTTGACGGCCAGGCCGACGCTGGACCGTGCAGTCGGTACGCGGTTGCTGGCGGCACTGGGCAAGCCGGGCAGCGACTTTGTCGCGCAGTTGCGGCCGCTGGCGCAATCGCTGGCGGCCGGCGCGCTGTCCGAAGATCAGCAGAAGACCGCGCTGCGCATTCTAGAGGCGTGGTATCTGGGTGTGGTCGACGGCAACGTTGTCACGTACGAGCAGGCGCTGATGTACAGCGTGGTGTCCGACACGCTGGTCATCCGCACGTATTGCCCCAACCAGCCCGGCTTCTGGGCCGAGCCCCCTGTCGAGAGGCAAGCCTGATGGCCGATACCCAACAAGCCGCGCAAGAGGCGGACATCGTGGTAGTGGGCTCCGGCGTGGCCGGTGCACTGGTGGCGTATGAGTTGGCCCGCGCGGGCAAGTCAGTGCTGATGCTCGAAGCCGGCCCGCGTCTGCCGCGCTGGGAGATCGTCGAGCGCTTCCGCAATCAGGCCGACAAGATGGATTTCATGGCGCCGTATCCGTCCACGCCGTGGGCGCCGCATCCGGAGTACGGCCCGCCCAACAACTACCTGATCCTCAAGGGCGAGCACAAATTCAACTCGCAGTACATCCGCGCCGTGGGTGGCACGACGTGGCACTGGGCGGCATCCACCTGGCGCTTTCTGCCGAACGATTTCAAGCTGCACAGCGTGTACGGCATCGCGCGTGACTGGCCCTTGCAGTACAGCGATCTGGAACGCTACTACGGCCGCGCAGAAGAAGCGCTTGGCGTGTGGGGGCCGAACGATGAGGAGCTTGGCTCGCCGCGCAGCCAGCCGTATCCGATGACGCCGCTGCCGCTGTCCTTCAACGAACGCACGATCAAGGAAGCGCTCAACGGGTATGACCCGGATTTCCACGTGGTGACCGAACCGGTGGCGCGCAACAGTCGCCCCTACGACGGACGCCCCACCTGCTGCGGCAACAACAACTGCATGCCGATCTGCCCGATCGGCGCGATGTACAACGGCATCTTCCATGTGGAGAAAGCCGAGCAGGCCGGTGCACGGTTGATCGAGAACGCTGTGGTCTTCAGGCTGGAAGTCGGCGCCAACAAGCGCATTGTGGCCGCGCGCTACAAGGATGCAAAAGGCGCAGAGCACCGCGTGGAGGGCAAGTGGTTCGTGCTGGCGGCCAACGGCATTGAGACGCCCAAGCTGATGCTGATGTCCACCAGCCAGGACTATCCCAAGGGCGTGGGCAACAGTTCCGACATGGTCGGCCGCAACCTGATGGACCACCCTGGCACCGGCGTGAGCTTCTACGCCGACCGCAAGCTGTGGCCGGGGCGCGGCCCGCAGGAGATGACCTCGCTGATCGGCTTTCGCGACGGACCGTTCCGTGCCACGCAGGCGGGCAAGAAGCTGCACCTGTCGAACATCTCGCGCATTGAGCAGGAGACACAGCGCATCTTCAAGGAAGGCAAGCTCATCAAGCCTGCCGAACTGGATGCGCGCATCCGTGACCAGGCTGCACGCTTCGTGGAGTTCGACAGCTTTCACGAGATCCTGCCGCTGCCTGAGAACCGCATCGTGCCGAGTACGACCGAGGTGGACGCTATCGGCATTCCGCGCCCCGAGATCACCTACCGCATCGACGACTACGTCAAACGCAGCGCCGTGCACACGCGCGAAGTGTATGCCACGGCCGCCAAGGTGCTGGGCGGCACCGACGTGCAGTTCAGCGATGACTTCGCGCCCAACAACCACATCACCGGCGCGACCATCATGGGGGCGGACCCGAAGGACTCCGTGGTCGACAAGGATTGCCGCACGTTCGACCACCCGAACCTGTTCATCAGCAGCAGTTCCACCATGCCGACCGTGGGTACCGTCAACGTGACGCTGACCATCGCAGCGCTGGCGTTGCGCATTGCTGATCAACTGAAGAAGGAGGCGTGAGATGAGAGCCGTCGCCTCTTTCCTGATGCTGGCGGGCATGACCGCCACGGTGCACGCCGCCGATACAGCAGCCGATGCCGCACAAATCAAGCGGGGCGAATACCTCGCCATTGCCGCGGACTGCGCGGCCTGCCACACGGCGCCAGGCGTCAAGCCTTTTGCAGGCGGCTTGCCGATGCCGATTCCAATGCTGGGCACGATCTACACCAGCAACATCACGCCCGATGCAAAAACCGGCATCGGCAAATGGAGCTATGAAGATTTCGAGCGCGCCGTGCGCAAGGGTGTGGATGACGACGGCGACAACCTGTACCCGGCCATGCCGTATCCCTCGTACGCGAAGATCAACGATGCGGATATGCGCGATCTCTACGCGTACTTCCGCTACGGTGTGACTGCCGTACAGAACGATCCGCCACCCAGCACGATCCGTTGGCCGCTGAATATGCGATGGCCGCTCAAGCTGTGGAACCTGGTCTTCCTCAAGAGCGAGCCGTACATCCCCAGGGGCGACAAGACGCCCACGTGGAATCGCGGTGCCTACCTGATGCAGGGCCTCGCGCATTGCGGCACGTGCCACACGCCGCGCGGCTTCGCCATGCAGGAGAAGGCAATGGATGAGCGTGGCAAGGGCTATCTGTCAGGCTCGACGCTCGCGGGCTGGACAGCGTTCAACATCACGTCTGACCCAATCAGCGGCATTGGCGCATGGAAACCCGAACAGGTCGTGCAGTACCTGCGCACCGGCAGCGTGCCAGGCGTGGCGCAAGCAGCGGGGCCGATGGGCGAGGCGGTGCAGCACAGCTTCTCGCGCATGACTGAACGCGACATCCTGGCAATGGCGGAGTACCTGCACACCGTTCCCGCCGTCAGCAATAACCTGGAGCGCGCACGGCAGGACTGGGGCAAGCCCGCCGTCGACGTGACCGCGTTGCGCGGCAAGCCGATCGAAACCACCATCGACGCTGCGCGCCTGTATCTCGGCAACTGCGCCACCTGCCATCAGGCCGATGGACGTGGCACCCCCGACGGCTACTACCCGCCGTTGCTGCACAACTCCACGGTCGGCGCGCGGGACACGGGCAATCTGGTGCAGGTGATCCTGCATGGCATCGAGCGCAAAGCCGGGGATCGGCACATCGGTATGCCGGCATTCGGGCGCGAATTGTCGGACGCGCAACTCGCCGCGCTCACGAACTATGTGACACGGCAGTTTGGCGATCCGGCCACGCCGCAGATGACGGCAGAGGAGATTGCGAAGCGGCGCTGAATCAGCCGCCGCTCGTCATCGGATCGCGCGTGGGCGGTGTGCTTGTGCGCGGGGCAGGCTGTGCGGATTTCAACTCGCCATCGGGTGTACGTCCGGGGGACTTACTGCGATAGGTCTTGCCCGGCGGCGGGGCCGTGGGGCGCTGGCGCACGTCGGCCAGCAGTTTGCCGCACGGGCTGTCCGGCGCGGGCTTGAGTTCCAGCACCGGTAGCACTGCCGCGATGGGTGCCGCAAACGCCAGCGCTACCGCACCACCCGCGCGCAGCGCCACCACGGCCGGGTTGATCGACACATCTGGATGCTTGTACGTGCCCTTCACGTACAGCGGCGTGCGCAGCGAGAACACGCGCAACCCCTTCGAATCCGGATGGATGGTGAAGTCCAGCGCCTCCTGCTTGAAGCTTGTCGCGCCGGTCACGTCGATCACCGCATCCTGCGTGTCCACCACAAAGGTTCGCGCCTGTGCCAAACCGTTGCTCACCGCAAAGTCGCCGGCTGCGCAGTTGATGGTGACTTGCTTGTCGCCGAAGAGCTTGGTGAGGATCACGTTGCCGACGTTCAGCCCCATGGCTTCCAGGATGAACTTGCTGATGGTGCCTCGCTCCACGAGCACTTTCATTTCGCCGTTGGACGAGCCGAGCAGGGCGGCGACCGAGTTGCCAGTGGCGGAGAGGCGCGCGTCGCCGTTGATCTCGCCCACGCTGGCGCGCATGGAGTCGATCTTCGGGAACAGCTGCTTGATCTTGAAATGCCGCGCCGCCAGCGCCGCGCGTGCCTGCATCGGCGTGGCGTGGCCGTCGAGCTGGATGTTGGAGGTGAGCGTGCCGCCCGCAATGCCGAAGTTGAGTGGGTCGAGCGTGAGTACCGCGTCCTGCAGCTTGATGTGCGTGACGAGGTGGTCGATCGGCAGGTCGGCGCTGTGAACGATGCGCTCGCCGGTGAACTTCACATCGGCGTCGATGGCGTTCCAGCGGTCGGTGCGGAAGGGCTCGACCGGTAGCACCTTGTCGGCTGGCTGGCGGACGGTCTTGTTGTCGCCCGGTTCTGCGCTAGGATCGGCACGTTTGGCCTTGCTGGCATTGGAGTCGGCGCCGATGATCGGGGCCAGGTCGGCAAACAGCAGTTGGTGCGAGACCAGCTCGCCCGTCAATTGCGGGCGCGGCTCACGCATGGCGAAGGTGAGCGTGCCGCTCAGGTCCGAGCCACCTACGCGGCCGGTGAATTTTTCGTAGCGCCAGCTCGAACCCTGCTTGCGTAGTTCGCCGATCAGGCGGCCGCGCGTGTCAAACGGTGGTGTGTCAGGCAGCACCACGCCCGTCAGCGGATACAACTGCGCCATGCTGGCGCCCGATAAGTGCAGGCGCAGGTCCAGCGCCGCCAGGCTGGCCGGGTTGGTGAGCGTGCCTGCCAGATCGATGCGTGTCTTGCCGACTGTCACGTCGGCCTGCAGCGGGTAAGGGCGCTTGGCATCTTGCAGGCGCAACACGCCGCCGGCTTTGCCGCTGCCGTTGATGGCGGCGTTGTTGTACGTACCCTTGACCGTCCAGGCGATGCCGTAGGGCTGCTCAGGATCGGGTGTGACAGGCGCATTGGCAGCCGCACCCGAGGCCGCTGTGCCCGGGGTCGTCGGCACCGTCGCTGGTTGCTCGCCGCCTTTGATGCCGATGCCGTTGGCTGCGGTGTACAGCGCTTGGTTGTCGACCGTGTCGATGGTGGCCGCCAGGTGGATTCGCTTGATGTCGTCATCCAGCGCCAGCGAGCCCTTGCTGAAGGCGATTTCGCGCAGCTCCAGCTTCCAGTCGGACGGCTTGTTTTCGCTGCCTTCGCCATTGCCAGCGAGGTCGAATGTCCAGTTGTTGCGGTTCTGCTTGTCGCGTTCCAGTGCAATGGCCGGCGTATCGAGCGTCACGCTCGGGATGACGATGCGGTGCGCCAGCAGCGGCAGCGCTTCCAGCACGAAGGTGAGCTGATGGATCGTCGCCACATGCGGCTGTTTGGTCCAGTCCGGATTGCCGACGGTGATGTCGTTGGCAATCAGGCGCGGCCAGGGCACATAGGCACGCCAGCCGGTTTCGTCTTCGGGCGTCTTCCAGGTCAGCATCAGGTCGCCGTTGATGGCGAACGCGCGGCCGATGGCTTGCGAGACATGGTCGTTCAGGTACGGCTTGGCGCGGTTCCAGTCGAACGTCAGCACAAAGATGACCGCCGCCGCCACGATGACAACGGGCGAGATGACCAGTCCGAGGGCGAGCTTGCCTGAGGTTCGCATGGGTTTTCTTATTCGTTTGACACGTAAAAATCCGACTCGCCGCGTTGTTATATAGTTCGGCGCAGTCCCGATTCAATTGTGTCATGAGCCAAGTAGCAATCAGCGCACCCGCGCACCCGCCCATTCTCGATGACGAATATGCACGCCGCTTTGGCGGTGTCGCACGCTTGTATGGCCCCAACGCGCTGGAGCGTTTTGCGGCCGCACACGTGTGCGTGATCGGCATCGGCGGGGTGGGTTCATGGGTGGCCGAAGCTCTGGCGCGTTGCGGTGTCGGCAAGCTCACGCTGATCGATCTCGACCACATTGCCGTCTCCAACACCAACCGCCAGATTCACGCGCTGGGCGATGCCTACGGTATGGCCAAGGTCGATGCCATGGCGGAGCGCATCCTGCAGATCAACCCACGTGCAGAGATCAGCCGCATCGACGATTTCGTCACCGTGGAAAACGTCGAGGCATTGCTTGGCCACCCGTTCGACTACGTGATCGACGCCATCGATGCCGTGAAGGTGAAGACCGCCATCCTCGCGTTCTGCAAGCGCACCGGCAAACGCGTGGTGACCTGCGGTGCGGCAGGCGGGCAACTGGACCCGACGCGCATTCGCGTGACCGATCTCACCCGCACGATTCAAGACCCGCTGCTCGCCAAGGTGCGCGGCAACCTGCGCCGTCAGCATGGCTTCTCAAAGAACCCCAAGTCGCGCTTCGGTATCGATGCCGTGTTCTCGGATGAGCCGCTGCGCTATCCGGAGCCGGAACAGCAGGCCTGCGCAGTCGAGTTGCCTGCTGAGTCGAGCCACGCCGGCATTGATGATCTGGCGGCGGCTGGGGAG
Organism: Ralstonia sp. ASV6; assembly: GCF_016429285.1. Taxonomy (GTDB): domain Bacteria; phylum Pseudomonadota; class Gammaproteobacteria; order Burkholderiales; family Burkholderiaceae; genus Ralstonia; species Ralstonia flaminis. The sequence goes on along the minus strand of NZ_JAELUI010000067.1, from coordinate 15,530 downwards.
ATCGAAGTCGTCAATGCGCCGCCCGCACCGCAGCCTTCGCAAGGCCCGCAAGGGTTGGCTTGCGCAGGCTTCGGCTCGTCGGTGTGCGTGACGGCGGTGTTCGGGATGGTGGCGGCGTCGACCGCCTTGCGAGCGATCGCGGCCGTCTGATAGGGGGCTAGTGGGGCAGGAGCTGGTCCAGCTTTTCCTGGATCTGGTCTGCGTAGCGCCCCGACCATTCGCTACTCGGCTGGCTGTTGGCGAACAGCACGAACGCCGGCATGACCGATACGCCGTACTTGGCCGCGGTGCCCTCGTTCTCGTCAAAGTCCATGGTGACGAACGTGGCGCGCCCCGCGTAGCTCGACTCCATCTTCTCCAGGCTGGCTACCGCACACTGGCTGGGGTGGCTCCACTCTGCGGCAAAGCACACGACCACGGGCTTGCTTTGCGAGGCGTCGATCACGTCTGACTGAAACGAGGCATCGTTGACGATCTTCATGGGCACTCCTTCGTCGGGGTGGGGAAGCTCCCGCGCAGCAACGGCGCGCGAGCAGATCCACTCTGACTCTAGGCAGGCAGAACCCGATCGACAACCCGTGTTCAGCCGACGTGCTCGATGTTGCGCATCTGGCTGCCCATTTGTGCGAGATACGTCGTCATCATGCGGTCCATCACGTCCACGTGCTGGGCAAACCACTCGGGCAGTTCCGCCACCAGACGGCGCCCCAGTTCCATTTCGCCCGCAGCGGCACGCTTGCGCACTTCACGGCACAGCGCCAGCACGTTGTCGTGCTCACCGCGATGGCAATGGCGTGGGGGAAACTCCGCCGCGTCCATCCACGCGTTTTCTTCGCCGAAGTGGATTTCGGTATGCGCGATGAAGGCGTCGAGTGCAGCAATGAAGTCGGCGTCCGACGCGTCGGCCACGGTGTTGAGCAGTGCGCAGAACTCGGCGTGGTTCGCGTCGGTGGCGGCGTCGCCGAGCTGGAGCGCTTCAGACCATTCGATCACGGGCATGGCGGGTGGATGTGCGGGATGGACAAGGCCGTCAGCTTACGCGACGGCCTTTGTAGTCTGGTTTGACGCCGGGCAAATCGCTTATTCAGCGTCTGCCGCGGGATGCTGCTGCATCACTTCCACCGCTCGCGCATACAGCGCCACCGATGGCGCATAGCCGCGTCCGATCTGGTACAGCGTGCCGTTCTGCTCGGCCAGCAGGCTGGGGAAGCCGTTGATGCCCCAGCGGCGGGAGAGGCGGAAGTCCTCGCGTGTTTCGTCGCGCAGGGCGTCGGTGTCGAACACGGCGTCGAAGTGCGCGGCGTCGATGCCATTGGCAATGGCGACGTCGCGCAGCACGTCGGCCTGCGTCGTGTCGCGGCCCTCGGCATAGAAGGCATGCTGCACGGCATGAAAGAGCGTGAGCACGCGCTCGTCATCCTCGCCCCACTGTTCGCGCGCCATGACCACGGCGCGGCAGGCGGGCTCGGTGTCGTAGACGAAACCATCGCGGCGCATGGCCACCTCGGGCGACTGGTCGAACGGCATGCCGCTGCGCTCGGCCACGGCGTGCCAGTGGTGGAGGATCTCGTCGCGCTTGTCCGCCGCCATGGGCTCGCGCTGGCCGGGGCGCAGGCCACCGGTGATGAGCGTGACAGGCACCGGCGCGCCAAGCAGCTCGCCCAGCCGCTTGCGCAGATCGGCAAGCTGCGGGCCGAAGCCGTAGCACCACGAGCACATCGGATCGGCTACGTAGATGAGTCGCATGGTCAGTTCAGTTTGGAGGCCAGCTGGCGGCGCCAGTGCGACACCGCCTGTGGTGCGTCGCGCATCATGTCGAACACCGACACCATGGTCTTGCGCGCGATGTCGTCGCGGAAGGCGCGGTCGCGCTCGACGATGGCGATCAGCTGTTCGAGTGCGGCTTCGTAGTTTTGCTGCGCGATGTACCGCTCGGCAAGGTCCAGGCGGGCTTGCAGGTTGTTGGGTTCGCTCTCGACGCGCATGCGCAGGGCGTTGGCATCGGGCAGCGCATCGGCGTGTTCTGTGGCTTTCAGGCGCGTTTGCAGCGGGCCGTAGCGCTCGTCCTGCGGTGCCTTGGGCGAGAGCAGCGCGAACTCACCCTGCGCTGCGCGTACGTCCCCGCTGTCCAGCAGCAGGTTGACCAGCTCGAAGCGTGCCGCATCGAAGCCGGGGTCGAACGCCAGCGCATTCTGAAAGGCCTCGCGCGCATGGGCGACCTCGCCGGCCTGGCGCTCGGCCAGCCCTTCGCGGTAGGCCACGTCGGCTGGCTGCGGGATCACGCGGTCAAGAAACCCACGCAACTGCCCTTCAGACAGCACGCCGACAAACTGGTCGACCGGCTTGCCGTCCACAAAGGCGACCACGTACGGAATGCTGCGCACGTTGAAGTGCGCTGACAACTCGGGGTTTTCATCTGAATTGACCTTGGCGAGCTTCCACTTGCCGGCGTATTCAGCCTCGAGCTTTTCCAGCATCGGGCCCAGCGTGCGGCAGGGCCCGCACCACGGCGCCCAGAAATCGACCAGTACCGGGACTTGGCGAGATGTTTCGATCACTTCTTGCGCGAAACTCTGCGAGGTGACGTCGCTCATCGGCGGGGTTCTCCTGGGAAAAGTGCGGCCGGCTGTGTTTGCCGGCGGTGTGTCGAGCATTCTACTTGGGGGTGTTTGGGGCTGCTTCCAGGTTGTTTTCGCGTTCTTAAAAATGGCTGTCCTGACAACGGTTGAAAATAGAACGATCGTTCGGATACCATCGGGTAAAAACAACAGACAGATTCACGGAGACACGATATGACACGACCGCACTTCCAGTTCTGGCCCCGGCGCATGCCGCACAACATTGGCTCGCCGCAAACGAGTCTCTGGTACAACCTGGAAGTGTCCGCGCGACGCTATCCGGACAAAGACGCGATCATCTTCTACGGCCGCCACACCACCTTCCGTGAACTGCACGACGACGCGCTCGCCGTGGCCGGCTGGCTGCAGCAGGTGGCCGGCGTGCAGAAGGGCGACCGCGTGCTGCTGTACATGCAGAACTGCCCGCAGTTCATGGCCGCCTACTACGGCATCCTGCGCGCCGACGCGGTGGTGGTGCCAGTCAACCCGATGAACCGGCCGGAAGAATTCAAGCACTACATCACCGATGCGGGCGCCGCCACGGTCATCTGCAGTGCGGATCTGGCCGTCAACGTGACGACGTCCAACGCCGAACTGCCAGAAGCGCAACGTACGAAGCATCTGCTGGTGACGTCGTACGCCGACGCGTTGCCGGCCACGTACGAATACCCCGAAGATGCGCCGCCTGCGTGGATCACGGCGGAGCATCCGGCACAGCCGGGCGCCGTTGCCTGGAGCGATGTGCTGGCCCAGCGCCTGGTCCCTGGCCTGCACACCGCCGGGCCGGACGACTTGGCTGTGATGCCGTACACGTCGGGCACCACCGGGTTCCCGAAGGGCTGCATGCACCCGCACCGCACCGTCATGCACAACGTTGTGGGCGGCTCGATGTGGTCGAGTTCAACCAAAGAAGGCGTGAGCCTGTCGATCATCCCGCTGTTCCACGTGACCGGCATGCAGTACGGCATGAACGCGCCGATCTACATGGGCTCCACGGTGGTGATGCTGCCGCGCTGGGATCGCGAAGTGGCCGGGCGGCTGATCTCGCGTTACAAGATCACGCATTGGACGAACATCCCGACCATGGTGATCGACTTCCTGGCGAGCCCCCAACTGGCGGAGTTCGACCTGTCGAGCCTGGCTTACATCGGCGGTGGCGGCGCGGCGATGCCCCAGGCCGTGGCCGAGCGCCTGCTGAAAGATTTCAACCTGGCGTACCAGGAAGGCTACGGCCTGTCGGAAACCATCGCGCCCACGCACAGCAACCCGGCCGACCGGGCCAAGCAACAGTGCCTGGGCATTCCCGTGTTCAACACCGACGCACGCATCGTCGACCCGCAGACACTGCAGGAGCTGCCCATTGGTGAGGTGGGCGAGATCATCGTCAGCGGCCCGCAGGTGTTCCTGGGCTACTGGGGCAAGCCGCAAGCCACCGCCGAGGTCTTCATCGAGTTCGAGGGCAAAAAGTTCTTCCGCACGGGCGACCTCGGCAAGATGGATGAAGACGGCTACTTCTTCCTGACCGACCGCTTGAAACGCATGATCAACGCCTCGGGTTTCAAGGTCTGGCCAGCCGAGGTGGAGAGCCTGCTGTATAAGCATCCGGACGTGCAGGAGGCCTGCATCATCGGCACGCGGGACGCGTATCGCGGCGAGTCGGTCAAGGCCGTGGTCGTGCTCAAGGCGCATGCCAAGGGCAAAACCACGGAAGACGACATCATCAACTGGGCGCGCGACAACATGGCCGCGTACAAGTATCCGCGTGTGGTGGAGTTTGTCGATGCGTTGCCCAAGTCCGGCACGGGCAAGGTGATGTGGCGCACGCTGCAGGAGCAGGAGAACGCCAGGAACGCGGCGGCTGAAAAACCGGCAGCAGCCTAAAGAGGAAGGGGCCCGGGTGGCCCCTTTTTCAATGCCCGCGTGCCTTGAAGAGCAGCGCGCCGATACCGTGAAAGCCGCGCTGGCGCGCATGCCGCATTGGCGTAACGCCAGCCCGGTCGGGCATGTTTGGATCGGCGCCCGCGTCGAGCAGGAGCTGCACGATCTTTTCGTACTTGTCGCTGCCATCGCCCATGGCCACGGCTTCGATCAGCGCCGTCAGGCCGAGGTTGTTGGTTGCGTCGGGCGGTACGCCGGCCTTGGCAAGTTCGTTCACCACTTCCACGTAACCCCGGCGCGCAGCCGGGATCAGCGCGGTGTCGCCCTCGGCATTGGTGGCGCGCAGGTTGGCCCCGTGCGAGAGCGCCAGACGCACGGTTTCCGCATCGCCCTGGCTTGCGGCGAGCAGGAAGGCGCTGTTCTGGGCGTTGTCCTGCACGTTGACGTCGGCGCCGGCCTGGATGAGCAGGCGGGCCGCCGCGCCCATATGCGCTGCCACGGCGGCAATGAGCGCGGTGCGGCCCTCGGCATCGCGCGCCTTGAGGCTGGCACCGTCGGCCAGCAGCGCCTGGATGACCATTGTGTTGCCGGTTTGGGCGGCGGCAATCAGGTCGCGGTCACGCGTGGCAGGGTCGCTGCGATGGGCTGGACGCGTGGCAGGCGCGGCACCGGGCGTGGCTTTGGTGCTTGTACTGGCAGCCACACGCAGCGTCGGCAGATGCTGCTCTTGCCAGGCGTTGGCCATGTCACCCACTGCCAGCGCGAGACCCAGCATGACACCGATCAGCTGGTTGAGCGCGGGATGGCGGGCGAGGAGCATGGCTGGAGGGCTCAGGCGCTGAGATAAGGGTCGGGCTGCTCTGTAGGCTCGGCCGTGGCAGGTGCGTTGGCGGCATCCATTGCCTGCAGGCGTGTCCACAGACGGTCCAGATACGGATCGTGCAGTCCGTTGCTGGCCAGGCCGATCAGCGTGCGTTGCAGATATTCACGTGCCGGCCCGTAGAGGCCGACCGCATCGCGCAGGCAGCCGACCACGCGCTCGTCGGGCAGGCGGCCGGCGTAGGCGTCATGCGCACGGTTCATGACAAAGGCCAGCGCGAAGACGCGTTCGCCGTTGATCTCGGTGGGCAGCCAGCGCGGCTGGTAGGCGCCGGTCAGCATCTCGCGGCGCCACAACACGCGGAATTCACGTTCGGCATGGGCGCGCGGCACGCGGAAGGCCATGCCCCGGCAACTGCCGCCACGGTCCAGGCCGAGCACCAGCCCCGGGTTGTCCCAGGTGCCGCGATTGATGCGGGAATACAGATAGAAGCCGCGGTGGTATCCGTGTACCGTGGCGGGCGCCGCCGCGGTGTGGAAGATCATCGGGTTCCAGATCAGGGAGCCGTACCCGAACACCCAGGCGTCCTGGCATTCGCAGGGCGCACTCGACAACCGCGCGAGCGTCGATGCAAGCGACGCTTCCAGCGCAGCCTCGGTTAGCAACGACGACGCGACGGGTGAATCACCCAGGGCGTCGCGCAACCGGTTCTGTTCGAGATCCTCTCGGGTGACGGCCATGTCGCAAGCATAGAGCAATCGTTACGCGTGGTCACGCAGGCGGATGGGCGATCCCGCTGAAATATCGCGTTGCTCGGGTCGGGAAGCGTTTGGCTATGGCGCGGCCGCAACGGTACGCACGGTGAGGCCGGAAAACTGGAGGCGGGGGAACGGAATTGAACCGTCTTATACGGCTTTGCAAGCCGCAGCATTGACCACTCTGCCACCCCGCCGGGGGAGGGGGCCTGCGATGTGTCGGATGATCTATCGCAGGCCGGGCGCGATTCTAGCGCAGGATCAGACTTCCAGCAGATCGACTTCGAAAAGCAATGTTGCGTTCGGGGGGATCACGCCGCCCGCGCCGCGCGCACCGTAACCCAGCTCGGCCGGGATGATGAGCTTGCGCGTGCCGCCCACCTTCATGCCTTGTACGCCTTCATCCCAGCCCTTGATGACGTGGCCGGCGCCCAGCGGGAAGGCGAACGGATCGTTGCGGTCTTTGCTGGAATCGAACTTCTTGCCAGCCTGGCCGTTGTCGTACAGCCAGCCGGTGTAGTGCACGGTGACGTACTTGCCGGCGGCGGCCTCTGCGCCGTCGCCGACGACGACGTCCTCATATTGCAGGCCGCTAGCGGTGGTCGTGGTGGTCATGTTGAACCTCGTGGTGTGGGCGTGGATGAGAGAGGGCTCAGGCAGCCTGTGCGGCTTTGAGCGTTTCAAGCTGGACGTGGACGTTGTCCGCGTCGTTGGCGATCCAGATGTCGCCATCCTGGATGGTGACCTGCAGACGCATGGTGCGTTCTACCATGGCGGCCAGCGCGGCTACGGTGTCGGGCGCCACTTCGTAGACCGACAGGTTGGCAAAGCGCGCGACCTTGTTTTCGATCTGCTGCCACCACACGCGGCTGGCATTGCCGCTATACGTATACACAGCGACCTGCTCGGCACGGTTGCTGGCCTTGCGCACGCGGGTTTCGTCGGGATTGCCGAGGTCGATCCAGAGTTCGATGGCGTCGGTCAGGTCACGTTGCCAGAGTTCGGGCTCGTCGGGCTCGGACAGGCCGCGCGTGAAGGCGAGCGTTTCACTGGCGTGGCGGGCAAAAGCGAGCACGCGCACCATCATGCGCTCGTCGTTCTCGCTCGGGTGGCGGGCGACGGTCAGCGCGTGGTTGCCGTAGTAGTGGCGATCCATGTCGGCGATCTGTAGATCGACCTTGTAGATCGTGGATTTGAGGGCCATTCGGGCAGCGGGTTTTTCAGCAAAGCGCGCATTGTCGCACGGCATCGTGACGCGGTTGTCGTGCCGTTTGGCGCTTTCGTACTTTGGTACATTCCCTTCGGGGCCGGATTGCTGTATACGCAAGCGGTGTGCGCATCTTGGGCAGGTGTCGGGTTGCCCGGGGCGCAGGAAATGCGCGCGCATTTTCCAATACCAACAGGACAATCAGAACGATGCGTTGGATTTTCGGAATCGTGGGCCTGGTGTTCGGGGCTTTCTCAGGGGGTGTGGTTGGCGCGTTCTTTGGCGCGCTGATCGGTGTCGGATTGGCTTCGCTGATCCTGGTCATGGACAAGCGGGCCAGCTCGCAATGGGCCAAGGCGCCTGACGTCGCCCAGGGCAATGCGCCGGCGCAGGTGCCGGTGGCTGTGCCGATCAATGAGCGTGTAACGCGGCTGGAGCATGAGGTGGCGCTGCTGCGCCGCCAGATCGCCGAGCTGAAAGGGCAGTCGTTTGCAACGCCCGCGCCGCAAGCGCCGGCGGCCGTCGAACCCGTGGTGGCTCCTGTGCCTGAAGCGGTGCCGGTGCCCATCGTTGCCGAATCGTTGCCGCCCGTGGAGGCGCCCGCTGTGTCGCAACCGGTGCCTGTTGCTCCGCCGGTTGCCCAACCCACGCTGATCCCCCACGAACCCGATTGGGTGGAACGCGCTGTCGGCGCCGCACGTGATTGGCTGCTGGGCGGCAACAGCGTGGTGCGGGTCGGCATCCTGATCCTGTTCTTTGGCGTGGCCTTCCTGCTCAAGTATGCGGCCGACAACAGCCTGCTGCCGGTTGAGTTCCGCCTCGCGGGGGTGGCGGTTGGGGCGATCGTGCTGCTGGGCATTGGCTGGCGCCTGCGCGATAAGCGCCCCGGTTATGCGCTGGTGCTGCAGGGCGGTGGGGTCGGGGTGCTGTACCTGACTGTCTTTGCGGCGACACGCATGGTGCCGTTGCTGACGCCGGGGATGGCGTTTCCGTTGCTTGTGCTGATCTGCGCATTGGCAGCCGGGCTGGCCGTCAAGCAGAACGCGCCGGCGTTGGCCTTTACCGGCAGCGCGGGTGGTTTCCTGGCACCGATCCTGATTTCGACCGGGCAGGGTAGCCATGTGGCGCTGTTCAGCTACTACGCGCTGCTTAACGCAGGCATCTTCGCCATCGCGTGGTTCCGTGCATGGCGCGCGCTGAATCTGCTGGGCTTCGTGTTCACCTTTGGCATTGCCACGGCTTGGGGTGCGCTGCGCTACGAGCCTGCGTTGCTCAAGAGCACCGAGCCGTTCCTGATCCTGTTCTTCCTGATGTATGTGGGCATTGCGCTGCTGTACGCGCTGCGCCGCCATGTCAGCCTCAAGCATTACGTAGACGGCACGCTGGTGTTCGGCACGCCGCTGGTGGCGATGGGCCTGCAGGCTGCGCTGGTGCACCACATTCCGTTTGCGATGGCGTGGAGTGCCGCGGTGCTGGCGGCGTTCTATCTGGGCATTGCCGCATGGCTCGCGCCCAAGCGGGCGCGCCTGGGGCTGCTGTTTGAATCGATGTTTGCGCTGGGCGTGATCTTCATCACCCTGGCGATTCCGTTGGCCTTCGACGGACGTACGACCAGTGCAGTCTGGGCGGTGGAAGGTGCCGCAGTCGTCTGGGCTAGCGTGCGCCAGCAGCGTCGTCTGGCGCTGGCGGCTGGCTTGCTGCTGCAACTGGCGGCGGGCGTGGCCTTTGTTTTGGGGGTGCTGCTGGAGTGGTCGGCGTCGCTGCAGTGGCCGGTGCTCAACAGCCACTACATCGGTGGGGTGCTGATCGCTGTGGCGGGCCTCTTCAGCGGTTGGCGCCTGCACGGCAAGGCCGAAGCGCGCGACTGGCTGAAGGTGGCACCTGCGCTCGGCATGGCCGCCTCGGTGTGGGGCTTGCTGTGGTGGCTTGGCAGTGGTGGCGATGAGATCGACCGCTATGCATGGCGCCTCGCCACCAAGGCTGTTGACAGACCGGACATCCCGCTTTACGCCGCCTTTGCGGTGCTGACCGCATGGGGTGCGCACGGCCTGCGCCGCAAGCTCGACTGGGCGCTGGCGGAGTGGCCTGCACTGGCGTTGTCGCCCGTGCTTGCGCTGATCGCGTTGATGGCGATCGAACACTGGACGCCGTCGCCGCTGGCCGGGTGGGGTGGGGCGGTGTGGATCGCATCGATCGTGCTGGCCTTTGTGCTGCTGCGCCGTCAGCAGCGCACGATGGAGCAAAAGCGGGGCGACGCCATCCTCGCGCCACTGCATACGGTGCTGTTCTGGCTGATTTGCGGCATGTTGGCCACCGAGGGCTACTGGCGCCTGGATGCCTACGTGCCGGAAGGCACATGGAGCTTTGCTGCCTGGGCCTACGGCTATGGCGCGTTGCTCGCGCTGCTGGCGGGCGCAGGCTGGCGCATCCGCTGGCCGATTGCCCGCTTCGAGCGCGCTTATCTGCTGTGGGGGGCTGCGCCGCTGGCTGCGCTGCTGTGGCTGTGGAGCCTGGTCAGCGCCGCCAGCAACGGCGATGCCGCGCCGCTGTTCTACCTGCCCATCCTCAACCCGTTGGACGTGGCGCAGTTGCTGGTTTTCCTGGCCATCACGCTGTGGATGCGCCGCGTGGCACTGCAGAAGCTCGTGCCTGAGCCGATGGTGATCGGCTACGCGGTCGGTGCCACGCTGTTCATCTGGGCCAATGCGGTGCTGCTGCGTACGCTGCACCACTGGGCGCATATCCCATACACACTGGACGACCTGGGGGACTCGATGCTGGTCCAGGCGTCTCTGTCGATGTTCTGGACGGTGCTGGCTTTGGGCGTGATGGTGTTTGCTACGCGACGCGTGAGCCGTGCGCTGTGGTTCACGGGTGCGGCGCTGCTGGGCGTGACGGTGATCAAGCTGTTCCTCTTCGACCTGTCGCGCGTGACGGGGGTGGAGCGCATCGTTTCGTTCATCGGCATTGGCGTGCTGCTGCTGTTGATCGGCTATCTGTCGCCGCTGCCGCCCAAGGGCAAGGCGCTGGGTGAGGCCGAGACCAAGGAGGTTGTGTGAAGAAGGTTGTTCTTGCGATTGCCGTAGCGTCGCTGCTGTCTGCGCCGGCCTGGGCTGAGCGTTTTGCGTTGACGGGTACGCCCGGTGCGCCGTACTACGCTGTCACGCTCGGCGAAGACGTGTACGCCCATGCGCGCGACACCGGCCTGGCGGACCTACGCATCCTCAACGGCGACGGCGAGCCTGTGCCGTTCACCATTGAGATCCCGCGCGATCCGGCACCACAGGCACGCACGCTGCAGGATGTGCGCTGGTTTGCCACGCCCATCGACGAAGCGCAGAAGCCGGGCGCTGCCGGCGTCGTGCTCGGCACGGACGGTGTCCTGCGGGCCACTGGCACGCTTGCCTCACAGGAATCGGCGCGCGCGTGGCTGGTCGACCTGAGTCAGTTGCACGATACCGTGACGGCGCTGGTGGTTGGTTTGCCAGCCGCCGAATTCCAGAGCGGCGTGACCGTGCAGGCCAGCGACGACATGCAGCACTGGAACCCGGTGGGCCAGGCCACGTTGTTCCGCTTGTCCAACCAGGGCAGCACGCTGCTGCAGGATCGCATCGAGTTCACCGGCCTGCGTGCGAAATACCTGCGCCTGACCTGGCAGGGCAAGCCGCCCGCGCCCGACAGCGTGCGTGCGGAACTGGCGGCCGGTGCGCCCGTGTTGCCTGCCGACAGCGCCATCCAGTGGCGCACGGGGCTGACACCGGTGCTGACACCTGCTGCCGGTGACTACCAGTTTGATACAGGCGGTGCGTTTCCGGTGGAGCGCGTGAAGATTCATCTGCCGCAGCCCAACACCGTCGCGCAGGCAACGCTGTACGCGCGAGCGGATGCGCAGGCGCAATGGCGGCCGGTTGTGTCAACGCGGCTGTTCCACCTGGCAAGTGCTGGTGGGCAAGGCGAACAGGAAAACGCGCCGATCAGCGTGCCTGCCACCGGCGAGCGTTATTGGCGCCTGCAGGTCGACACGCGCAGCGGCGGCTTGGGTTCGGGCGCGCCGCAATTGGCGATCGGCTGGCGTCCGGCCACCGTCACCTACGCGGCGCGCGGCAACGTGCCGTTTGTGCTTGCGGTTGGGGAGGTGGCACGCGGTAACCCGATCGCACGGGCGGATCTGTTGGCGGGTGCTTCGCCCGCAATCGCACCCGCACAGCTTGGTGCGATGAGTGACTCGCCTTCCGATGCGATGACGGCAGAGCCGCCCGGCGGCAGGACGCGTCAATGGGTGCTGTGGGGCGCGCTGGTCGCTGCGGTGGTTGTGCTGGGCGGCATGGCGTGGCGGTTGTTCCGCACGTCGGCGACACCGCCGGGGTCATCTCAGTAGCAAACAAAACGGCGCCAAGGAGCGCCGTTTCTTATTGCGTGCAGGTGGGAGCGTCAGTGCGCGAAGGCCGGTTGCACAAACAGCGCAACGCTCAGGCCAAAGCCCGTAAACCACATGAGCGAGCGCAAGGCAGCCCAGTCGGCCAGGTAGCAGATCGTGTACAGCACGCGTGCCACGACGAATGCGATGGCGAGCAGGTTGACGCGATCGATCATGCCGCCGCCCAGGATGGCCACCAGCACGGCCACCGCAAAGAACGGGAACGCTTCAAAGTGGTTTTGCTGCGCGGCACCGGCGCGGCTTGCCAGACCGGTTTGCTGCGCGAGCCACGCGCGCGGGTTGCGGTTGTCGTAACGCGGGCCACGGGCCTTGGCGATGCCGACGCACACGATCGGCAACACCGCCGCCACCAGAACGCACCAGAGGGCGATCGGCATGGTCAGTCTCCTGGACAGTAGTGAAGGTGCCGCACCGTAGCACAGGTGGCGTTTTCAAACACCAGAAGGGTTAGCGCCGCTAACAAAACCCTCCTGGCGTCGTTACGCCTCCTTGCCGTACTTCTTGTACTGTCTGCGTCGGCGCGCCTAGCCAGGACCGCTACGCTGGGTTTTGTTGGCGGCGCTTAGTCAGCTTCGTGCACGGCGATGCGGATGTCGCCCAGCATGACCACCTGGCCCGCACGGATCTTGGCGGTCTTGCGCGACTCCGGCTGGCCGTCAACGGTGACGCCGCCATCGGCGACGACCGCCTTGCCGGCGCCGCCACTGTCGACCACGCCGGTGAGTTTGAGCAACTTGTGCAGCTCGATGTATTCGGTGTTCAGGGCGAAATCGATGTTGGGCATGGCAGAGAATAGTGCGTGGTTTATTGCGGGGAAGCTTCCACGCTGATGTCGAGGTCGACGCGGTCGCCCACGTCGGGCAGGAACCGCGTCATGCCGAAAGCGCTGCGGGCGATGGCGAGGTGAAAATCGCCGCCGCATACGTGGCGTGTGGTGCCGGCCAATTTCATGTCGCCGCAGTTGAAGCGGCGCACATCCAGTCGCACCGGTTGCGTCACGCCCCGCAGCGTCAGCTTGCCTTCGATGGCGACGAGCTTGCCGTCTTGTACGACAAAGCGATCGCTGCGCAGGCGGATGATCGGAAACTGCGCAGCATCCAGAAACTGCTCGGATTTCAGCACACCATCCAGCACCGGCAGACGCGTATTGACGGATGCGGCGTCGATGGTGAAATCGATACCGCCTTGGCTCGTCGCCTCGTCAAAGTCGATGGCGCCGTCGATCTTGTCGAAGCGGCCACGTACCGTAGATCGATCGAAGTGCGAGGTGCCGAAGTACACCGACGTATGTGCCAGGTCTGGCGTGAACGGTGCGGCAAGGGCAGAGGTGCTGAGCACCCCCGCCAGCATCAGAAACCATGCACGCATGGTGCCTCCTTACTCAGGGGCCCACACATGCATGGGCCTGTGCTTACTTGCCCCAGCTGTCCTTCAGGCCGACCACGCGGTTGAACACGGGCTTGCCCGGTTGCGAGTCGATGCGGTCAGCCACGAAGTAGCCGTGGCGCTCGAACTGGAAGCGGTCTTCCGGCTTGGCCGTTGCCAGTGTCGGCTCCAGGTAGGCCGTGACGATCTTCTTGGAGTTCGGGTTGAGCGCATCCAGGAAGTTCTTGTCGCCCGAATCCGGCTGCGGGTCGCTGAACAGGCGGTCGTACAGGCGTACTTCGGCCTCAAGCGCATGCGCGGCGCTCACCCAGTGGATGTTGCCCTTCACCTTCACGCTGTCAGCTCCCGGCGTGCCGCTTTTGGTGTCCGGGATGATGTTGGCGTGCACAGCGGTGATATTGCCGTCGGCATCCTTGTCGCAGCCGGTGCATTCGATCACGTAGCCGTAGCGCAGGCGCACCTTGTTGCCCGGGAACAGGCGGAAGTACCCCTTGGGCGGCGTCTCGGTAAAGTCTTCGCGCTCGATCCACAACTCGCGCGTGAGCGGGAATTCACGGCGGCCAAGTTCAGGCTGCTTCGGGTGTACCGGCGCCGAGCACGGCTCGTTGAAGTCTGCCGGCACGTTGTTGAGGATCAGCTTGACCGGGTCGAGCACGGCCACCGAACGCGGCGCACGCGCATCGAGGTCGTCGCGCACGGCGCCTTCCAGAATGCTCATGTCGATCCAGCTGTCAGCTTTGGATACGCCCACGCGTTCGCAGAAGAGCTGGATCGATTCCGGCGTATAGCCGCGGCGGCGGATGCCCACCAGCGTCGGCATGCGCGGGTCGTCCCAGCCGTCGACGCGTTGTTCGTTCACCAGTTGCAGCAGCTTGCGCTTGCTGGTGATGGCGTAGGTCAGGTGCAGGCGCGCAAACTCGTACTGATGCGGCAACGGTGCGGGCAGTGCGCCGGCGTCACGCAGATGATCGAGCACCCAGTCGTACAGCGGGCGGTTGTTCTCGAACTCCAGCGTGCACAGCGAATGCGTGATGTTCTCCAGCGCATCGGAAATGCAATGCGTGAAGTCGTACATCGGGTAGATGCACCACGCGTCGCCGGTGCGGTGGTGATGCGCATGGCGAATGCGGTACAGCACCGGATCGCGCATCACGATGTTGGGCGCGGCCATGTCGATCTTGGCGCGCAGCACCAACTCGCCGTCCTTGTACTTGCCGGCGCGCATGTCGCGGAACAGCGCGAGGTTCTCGTCCACCGAGCGATCACGGAATGGCGATGGTGTGCCCGGCTTGGTGAAGTCACCACGGTTGGCGGCGATCTGCTCGGCGCTTTGGCTGTCGACGTAGGCGGCGCCGCGCTGGATCAGCACTTCGGCAAAGCCGTAGAGCTGTTCGAAATAGTCGCTGGCGTAGTACAGGTGCGTGCCCGTGCCGTTTTCCCACGAGTAGCCGAGCCAGTGCACTGCGTCGATGATGGAGTCGACGTATTCGGTGTCTTCCTTGACCGGGTTGGTGTCGTCAAAGCGCAGGTGGCAGCGGCCTTGGTAATCCTTGGCCAGGCCGAAGTTCACCCAGATGCTCTTGGCGTGACCGATGTGCAGGTAGCCGTTGGGCTCCGGCGGAAAGCGCGTGATGACCGGCGGAAGGGCCTGGCCCTTGGAGTCCTTACGGCCGGCATAGGTGCCTTGCGTCAGGTCGCCATCAATGATTTGGCGCAGGAAGTTGGACGTTGGGGCGGCGGTTGCCCCGTTGGCGTTGTCTTGGCTCATGGGAATGCTTGATTCGGCAATCCCATGATTTTACCGTGCCCGGGGCGCTCTGCCGGGTTGTCCCTTATTTCCGTTGCGCCACGCCATCCAACGCTTGTGCACGCAGCGCCTCATTTGGGGCAGGAAAGGCTTGCTGGCGCAGTTGCGTGAGCTGCGCGGCGCGGTCGGCGTCAGACAGGCCGGGGAAGTTGTTGATGCGGTCGCGCTGCTGGGCGTAGGCGTCGTAGCGGCCACGCCAGATGGCTTCTTCACGGCTGGCCTGTACGAGGCGATCCGCCACGATGCCGTCGATGCCCTGGGCGGCCAGCCGCTGGCGGATCTGTGCCTCGCTCAGACCAACCTTGGTCCAGGAATCCATGTCGTTCGCGAGCTTGACCGGTGCGGAGGCATTGCGGCGGGCCTCTCGCAGGGCGGCCGGTAGGTTGGCCTCGATGGCTGCGAGCTTGGCGGCGCGTTGCTCGGGGGTGAGCGAGGGATCGGCCATCACGGCCAGGCGGTCGAGCGCGGCGGTGTCCAACGCGTCTTCGTCGCCATACCAGGCCTGGGCGACATCCGCGCCCAGATATTGGCGGCGCAGCGCAGCGCGGGCGCCGATCTGTTGCCGCAGCGTGGCAAGGATTTCGGGATGCTGTTGGACCTGCTCAAGGCTCGGTTTGCTGC
>NZ_JAELUI010000066.1 GCF_016429285.1 Ralstonia sp. ASV6 | reverse complement strand
CGACTACGCGCTGCATCAGTTCCCGAAGCCGATCGTCGCGTTGATGGACGGCATCACCATGGGCGGCGGCATGGGCCTCGGGCAGGCGGCGCGCCTGCGTGTGGTGACCGAGCGCACGAAGATGGCCATGCCCGAGACGCGCATCGGCTTTCTGCCGGACGTGGGGGCGACGCGCTTCCTGAGCGTGATGTCGCCCGAGCTGGAGCTGTATGTTGGGCTGACGGGGGTGACGCTTTCCGGCGCCGACGCATTGCATTGCCACCTGGCTGACCTGTGCGTGCCGGCGGAATGGCTGGCCACGTTTGAAGACCGCCTGCAGCGCATGCCGCACGACGGTGATCTGATGCAGGCCCTGCGGCGCGTGTTCGAGCCGCCGTGCAACATCGTTCCGCATGCGGCGTTGGTGACGGCCATGCCGTGGGTGCTGCGCTATTTCGATCGGCGCTCGTCGGTCGATCGCATCGTCGCCACGCTGCGCGAGAGCCTGGAGCGCGAAGCCGCCCGTGAGCCGCGCCAGTGGCTGCAGGCCACGCTGGACGCCATGACCACGCATTCGCCGACCATGCTGCACGTCACGCGCGAGGCGTTGCTGCGTGGGCGGCAACTGTCGCTGGCCGAGTGCTTCCAGATGGAGCTGGGCATCGTGGCGCGCGGGATTGAAGACGGCGATTTCTGCGAAGGCGTGCGCGCGTACTTGGTCGACAAAGACCACCGCCCCGGGTGGGCACCGTCCACGCTTGCTGCCGTGCGGCCGGAGCGGGTGCAGCACTTCCTGTCGTCGCCGTGGCGGACGAGTACGCATCCGTTGGCGGGGCTTGATGCGCACTTGCAAACAGGTCACATGGCTTAAGCATGTGATCTACACATACACATCAGCCGAGAATCCCGCTTTTGGCAGGCAGTTTTGCCCTAAAAGCGGCGATTAAGGCAGTTGCATGACATTTTTTTGTCATGACTTACGGGTAACTTACGCAGGCGAGGAGAGGTCTCCCCTCACGTTCTCATCGTACGCAGCGGCTTCCGCTGCGTTTTTTTTGTCTGAATGCCTGCTGGGGCAGTGGTGCGGTCCTTCAACTCCCGTGTCCCGCGCCACGTACATCTCACTGCCCCACCGGCGCCGCAATCACCTCCAGACTAATCAAGTTCGACACAAACCGCCCCTGCTTGCCGTCATTCGGCAACACCAGCCGCGCAAAGCCGTTGGTGGTGAGCGGCACGCCGTTGGCCTCGTAGGCGATGAAGTCCGGCTGGTTGCCGAAGTTGGGGTCCATTTCACCAAACGAGACCACCGCCTTGTAGCCGTCGCTGCCCGTGGCAACCACGTACTTGGCCAGCGAGTCGTTCTTCACCGCCGGGTTGTTGACGACGCCGACCGTGGTGTTGAGCAGGTCCCACAGGCTCACGCCGGTGTAGGTGACGCCCGATACCGTGCGCGTGACCACAGGCAGGTTCTGCAGGGCCGTCAGGTCGAACGTGCCGGGGCGTTGCACCGCGCCGCTCACCTTGAACTGCGTGGATGCGCCGCCGCCCGTACTGGCCACCGTGGAGCCCGAACTGCGGATATCCAACCGCACGAGGTTCGAGATATAGCGCCCGCCCTTGGTGTCGCCGGGTGAGGTGATACGCAACGGGCCATCGGCAGTGGGCAACGCGCCAGATACGCCGTTGATGGTTTCCGCATAAACCACGCGGCTCGCGCGGTTGCCGAAGTCGGGGCTCAGTTCGCCCAGCGCGAAGACGGCACGGTAGCCGTCGGTGCCGGTGGCGACGACGATCTTGTTCAGCAGGTCATTCTTGACGTTCGGGTCGGTCTTGATGCCGATCTGGTTGAGCGCGCCCCATACGCTGGTGCCGGTGTACGTGTGGGTTTGCGGACCACTGCCGCTGCCGAAGCTGTCGGTGCTGGTGGTGGCGGGCAGGGCCTTCAACTGGGCCGTGGTGAGCGTGCCGCCGGTGGCCGCGTCGCCGGCCACCGTGAGGGTGGCTTGCGGCGCGGCGGGCGTGACTGCTTGGGGCGGCTCGGCATCGGAGCCGCCGCACGCGGCCAGCAGGAATGGCACCAGCGCGAGTTGCAACGCGTGGGCAAGCTTGAAGCGGAACGGAGAAAAACGATGCATCGGAACCTCCCTTTCTTGTTGTCGTTGTATACATGGTTACATAACGATTGAGTGAGGCTATTAAACGAGACGTATGGGCGACATACGCGTGGCGCCATACACTGCATCCAGTTGCGCGCGTATGCGCAGATCGGATTGAAGCAGCATTGAACGCGTCGCCCGCAAACCCGCATGAGTTCTGCAAAATACGCCGTTTGCGTCAGAGGATTGTCACGATCGCGGTGCTATAAAAACTGGATGCTTTGCCACCCCAGGAGACCTCCATGGCGACATCCGTCGATTCATTCCAGGTGAAGGTGTATCAGGGCGATAGCGCGGTGCTGTTTGCCTTTGACGTGGCCGATGCAGACCGCGCCGATCTGGCCGGCTTTGCCATCCAGTGCACCCCGCAGGGCGGGGCATCGTACTGGGTACCGAACCGCCTGACGTTCGACACTCCCATCCATGCGGATGCCCCCCTGCAGGCCGGCAAATACGCCGACTCCATCGACGCGCCGTTTCAGTCGTTCCACTGGGTTCACTTTCCGCCGCACGCGGCCGGGCAGTACACCTACACCGTGCACGCGCGCTACTTTGCGTCCACTCACCCTGTGCAGCTTGAGACGCGCGCCACGCGCAACGTGACCATCACGCTGCAGCAGCCGATGAGCGACTGGGCCACGGTGGGCATGGTGCGCGGCTATGTGTCGTCGCAGGCGTTTATCGACCACTACGGCGGCAACACGGCGCTGGCGCCGGACAACCGTGCGCAGGCCAAATCGCCGCTGCTGTATGACACGCAGCCGTACCGGAACAAGTACGCCTATCTTGGGGCCACGGGCCGCCGCCTCATCATCGATCTGCTCAACCAGTGTCAGGCATCCGACGGCTACGGCATCGACGTGCTGGCCTATGACCTGGACGAGCCGGACATCATCCGTGCCTTTGCGTGGCTTGCGCAGAACGGCCGCAAGGTCCGCGTGATCCAGGACAACTACATCGGCACCGGTGCGCACCCAACAGGGCATGGCACCGACAACGCGTTTGAGACGCAGGCCACCGACTATTTCAAGCAAGCCGGTGCGGACGTTCGCCGCACGCACCTTGCACGTTTCCAGCATCACAAGGCGATCCTGCTGCGCGATGCCACGGGCAAGCCGGTGCGCGTGCTGGCAGGCTCGGCCAATTTCTCGCTGCGCGGGCTGTACGTGCAGGCCAATAGCGTGCTGGTGTTTGAGCAAGAACCCGCACAGCTCTACGCGCAGGTGTTCGACCGCATGTGGGGTTTGATCGGCCAGTACGGTGAAGACGCCGCCGGTAGCCGCAAGGTGGCCACCGCCTTCCGCGCCGATGCGCTGGCAGGCAACTGGCAAGCTGTGCCACAGGGCAGCACGCCGCGCGCGCGGTTTGGGTTCTCGCCGCACCAGACCGATGCGCTGCTCTCCGAAGCGGCTGACCGTGTGAAGGGCGCACTGTCGTCCGTACTGTTTGCGGTGATGGCCACCGATGGCGGCGGCGAGATGCTGACCACGCTGGAACACGTCGTGCCGCAGAAGGCGGGGCTGCTCTCGCTGGGCGTGATCGACAAGCAGGGTGGTGTGGACGCCTTCGCACCGGGTCGCGATGTGCCCACGCAAACCGTGTCGTTCGCCTACCTGAAGGACGAGGCGCCCGCACCGTTCAAGCAGGAAGTGGATGCCGGCACTGGCCAGCACATCCACCACAAGTTTGTCGTGTGCGATTTCAACGGTGACGAGCCGGTGGTGTTCTGCGGCTCCTCCAACCTGTCGAAGGGCGGCGAGGAGCAGAACGGCGACAGCCTGATCGCTATCTACGATCCGGCCATCGTCACGGCGTATGCGATTGAAGCCATCCGCCTGTTCGATCACTACCGCTTCCGTGCAAGCGAGTCGAAGGCTACGGCCGCCAACCCGCTGGTGCTGAAGACGACCGGCGCATGGGCCGACCCGTACTACGATCCGCAGAACATCAAGTTCACGGAGCGCACGCTGTTTGCCAAGTCGGGTGCGGCGCAGGCTGCTGCGGTTGCTTGACCCGCGCCGGCAGCGGTTCGGACTTCAGACGCGCCGCTGCCGGTCACCCCACCACGCATCACGCAGGCGGCGCTTGGCGATCTTGCCGTTGTCGTCGCGCGGCAGGGTGGCCGTGAACTCGATCTGGCGCGGGATCTTGAAGCCGGCAATCTGGCCACGCAGCCAGTCGATCACGGGCTCGGCCTGCAGCCCTTCGCGCTCGGTCTGCACCACGGCGACAAGGCGCTCGCCGTATTCATCGCATGGCACGCCAAAGACGGCGCAATCCACCACATCAGGATGGCGCAGCAGCGCGTGCTCGATCTCGGCCGGATAGATATTCACGCCGCCCGAGATGACCATGTCCGATGCGCGATCGCACACGTACAGGTAGCCGTCTGCATCGAGGTAGCCCATGTCGCCGAGCGTGACCAGGCCGTTGCGGTCGATCTTGGCGCGCGCCTCGTCGTTGCCGCGGTAGGTGAAGTCAGGGTAGGCGGGTTGGCGGCTGTAGATCAGGCCGACCTCGCCGGTGGGGCAGGGTGTGCCGTCTTCGCGCAGGATGCGTACCTCGGCCCCGCACACCGGGCGGCCGGCGCTGCCTGGGCGGGCGGCCGCATCGCGCGGGTCCATCACCGTAATCATGCCGGTCTCGCTGGAGGCATACGTCTCATAGATGACGGGGCCGAGCCAGTCGATCATCTTGCGCTTGATCTCGGGCGCGCACGGGGCGCCGGTGGAGGCCACGAAGCGCAGTGAAGAGAGGTCGTAGCGGTTGCGCTCTTCTTCCGTCAGCTTGAGCATGCGCACGTACATGATCGGCACCAGGTAGACGGTGTCGATGCGGTAGCGCTCGATCTGCTCCAGCACGCGCAGCGGGTCAAAGCGCGGGTGCAGCACCAGCACTTCCGCCATCTGCGCGGCCTGTTGGGCGAAGAGGCTGGGGGCGCTGTGATACAGCGGTGCCGGCAGCAGCGCGCGGCAGCCCGGCACGATGCCGAAGGTGGCGGCCACCACGGCGCGTGCCTGCTGCAGGTGGGTGTCGAGTTGGTCCAGCGGCACGGCTTGGCGCACCACGCCCTTGGGTCGACCCGTGGTGCCCGACGTATAGGCCATGTGCCCGCGCGGCGACACCAGCGGCCCGTCGTACGGCGTTTGCAGCGCGAGCCAGTTGGCGTAGCCGTCGGCGCGGTCGGTGCCTTCGGCATCCACGCGCAGCAGTTGCACGTGCGGCGGCAGCAGCGGTTCCACCGCATCCATCAGGTCACGATGGCCGATCAGCACCTTGGCACCCGAGTCACGCATGAGGAATTCCACCTCGGTCGGCGTGAAGTGCCAGTTGATCGGGCAGAAGTGGCAGCCCGCAATGCGGCACGCATGCATCACGTCAATGTAGGCCGGCGCATTGCGCATCAGCACGCCGATCACGTCGCCCTCCTGTACCCCCATGCGGCGCAATCCACCGGCAAGGGCGGAGCCGCGCGCGAGCAGGGTGTCGGCATCGACGGGGCGGTCTTCGAAGATGAGGCTGGCGGTCATGCGTGTCTCCTTGAGGGCGAGGTCTCGTTATTGGGTAGGACCTCTGCTTTATCTATGCAGCATGCCGGATTGAATCGCACTGAACAATCCGCTTAGTATTGCGCACACTGGTGAATGCCATTGAACAACACTGCCCGTCGATTTCGCTTCTCAGCCGAGCCTTCCAGCCTCCATCATGGACCTCAACCTCATCCACCTGTTTGTCGAGATTGTGGAAGCGCGCAGCTTTACCGCCGCCGCGCAAAAGCTGGGCATGACGCGCTCCAACCTGAGCAACCGCCTGAAGGTGCTGGAGCGCGAGACCGGCGCGCAACTGCTGCGCCGGTCCACGCGCAGCCTGGAGCTGACGCAGGCCGGCGAGACGCTCTTTGAGCACGGCCGCCGCATGCTGCAGGAGGTGGAGACCGCGCGCGCCTCCATCGATGGCCTGGGGCAGACCGTGCGCGGCCATGTGCGGGTGAGTGTGCCGACGGGTCTTGGCCGCTTCTTCCTGGGGGACATGCTGCTCGAATTTGCGCGCGAGCACCCAAGCGTGACGTTGCGCGTGACGTTCAACAACCGCGTCAATGACCTGATTGCGTCGGAGATTGACGTGGCATTCAAGATCACCTCGGCGCCGCCGCAGGACACCATCGCGCGCGAGGTGTGCCCGATTGGCTGGAGCCTTTTCGCGACCAAGGCCTATTTGAAGGCGCATGGCCCGGTGGCAACGCCCGAGGCGCTGGTCGAACAAGCCATTGTTTGCCCGCCCATGCCGGGGCGGCGTCTGACGCTGGCGCTTTCGGGCACCGTGCGCGGCAAGACCACGCAGCACAGCGTGACGGTGGAGCCGCGCATGCAGTCGGAGGATTTTCCGTTTCTGGCCGATGCGGTGGCGCGCGGCATGGCCATCGGCTTGCTGCCGAATTACGTGACGCGTGCCGCCGCCACGCCATTCGAGCGCGTGCTGCCCGGCTATGAGGTGGGCGGGCTGGGCGCGCACCTGTTCATCCTCACGCTGCCCAATCGGTACGCCTCACCCGCCATGCGCACGCTGATCGATTTTGTGCGCGCGCGCGTCAGCGCGCAGGCCGCGGACTGGTGCTAAACGCGACCAGTGCAGTGGCCACGCGCTGCTGCACATGCACAAAACCGTGCCAAGGCAGATAACGTCCGCCAAATAGACGATATTCGGCATCGCGTCTTGTCTTGGATCAAGGCGGATACCAAAATCGAAAGAGGCGGAGCCGCTTGGCAATCACTTGCACCCCGGCCCCCATCCCTCCCCACGCCACCCGCCGAACTCGGGTGCGCCGTAGCATTCCTTCGAGGAAGAAGTTCATGCCGCTTACCCATCCGTCGCGCCGCGCTTTTCTGAAAGCGACTGTCGTGGCCGGCGTCTCGGTGTATATCGCACCGCTGGGCGGCCGCGCATTTGCGGCCCTGTTTGAAGAAAAGATCCTCACCCCGGTCCAGTGGGACCCCAAGACCGGTACTCCCAAATTCCGCATTGACGGCATCGCCAAGGTGACGGGCGACAAGGTGTTCGCGCGTGATATCCGCTCGCGCGACATGCCGCACTGGCCGCAGCAGCAATCGCACGCATTCATCCTGCGCACCACGCTGGCCGATCGCACGTACGAAGGCTTTGACCTGGGCCTGCTGGGCGATGCGTTGAAGCCCGATCGCGTTGTGACCGCTGAAGACCTGGCGCGCGACGGCGTTGCCTTCCCCGCCTTCTATGGCGAAGACATGCTGCTGCCCAAGGGCAAGACGCCCGCCTACCTGGGCCATGCGGTTGCCATCCTGATCTATCACGACTTCGCGCGCTTCCGCTTTGCGAAGGACAAGCTCAAGTTCCAGGACAAGATCATCCGCTACGGTGCGGTGACCGGCCCGCTGGAGCGCGACCCGTGGGGCACCTTCCGCTTCGTGCGTGTGGGCGGCGCGGGGCCGTTTGACGACGACGTCTTCTCCAGCTTGAAGAACGCGCCGATCTTCCCGAGCATGATGCGCAAGCACGAGCCCGTGTGGCCCGATGGCGTGGACCACGGCAAGCTGGGCGAGCAGGGCATCTTCTACGCCAACCAGATTGCTGCCGAGCTGGACAAGCCGTCTGAAGATTGGCTGGTGCTCGAGCGCGAGTACAACACGCAGTCGATCGACACCTCGGCCATGGAAGCCGACAACGCCAACTGCTGGTACGACAGCAGCACGCAGACGCTGCACATGGTCGTGCCCACGCAAAGCCCGGTGGAAGTGGGCGAGAGCACGGCCGAGATGCTGGCCAAGGCCCGCGGTGCCTTCCCCGTGAAGCAGGTGATCGTGCACCCGTGCTACACGGTCGGCTACGGCTCGAAAGATCATTACAACTTCCCGTTCTACGGTCTGGTGACGGCGCTGTACGCCGAAGGCAAGCCGGTGCGCCTGGCCAACGACCGCTACGAGCAGTTCCAGACCTCCATCAAGCGCCACGCGTTCAAGATGCGCTACCGCATCGCGGTGGACAAGAAGACAGGACTGTTCCAATCGTTCCAGGGCCACTTCGAGGCCAACGGCGGCGGCCGCGCGAACTTCTCGCCTTCGGTGGCGATGGTGGGCGCGACGGCTGCGCAGTCGATCTATTACTTCCCGAAGAACGACCTGACCGCCGTGGCGATCGCCTCGCGCGCCATCGACGCGGGCTCGGCGCGCGGCTACGGCACGCTGCAGAGCATGGCCGCCACCGAAGTGATGGTCGATGAGTTTGCCGAGCAACTGAAGCTCGACCCGATCGAGTTCCGACTGAAGAACGCGCTGCGCTCGGGCATGAAGAACACGCAGGGCGCGATTCCTGCCGGCGCCATCCGTGTGGATGAAGTGCTGGAGGCTGCCCGCGTGCACCCGATGTGGGTGAACCGCGCGAAGAAGAAGGCCGAGTTCGAGGCCGCCCACCCGGGCAAGCGTTACGGCGTGGGCTTTGCGTGCGTGCAGAAGGATTTCGGTACTGGTGCGGAGGCTTCGTTCGCCAAGGTGGAAATCCGCCCAGACGGGCAGATCGCGCTGCATCATGTGGCGGCCGAGATCGGTACGGGAATGTCGACCTCGCAGGCCATGGCGGTGATGCGCTGGCTGGGCCGTCCGGCATCGGAAGTGCGCGTGGCGGTCACGGACTGGACCGACCTGCCCGTCACCACCAGTGGCGATCCGTACATCATGAGCCAGGCCGACCAGGACAAGCTGGCGGCCAACCCGCGCTGGTCTCCGGCCTATGCATCGCCGGCCAGTGCAACCAACTCGGCGTACTACTTCACGCATAGCACGCGTGAAGCGGCACGCATCGTCTTCATGCACGGCCTGTGGCCGGCGGCGATGGCGATCTGGAGCCAGGGCATCGGCGGCGGCCAGGCGGCATCCTTGGTGGTGCGCGTGGAAGACGCGCGCTGGGTGGACGGCAAGCTCACGGCCGGTGGCCTGGAAGCACTGCCCTACGAGCAGATCGCCAAGAAGGCGCACGACCTTGGCCTGGTGACAGGTGCCGTGGTGCACGTGTTCAACCGTTGGCAGTGGAGCGAGGCTGATTTCGACGTCAACGGCACCGCCACGCGCGTGCCCATCGACGGCCTGTCCGTGCGCTATGGCGAAGGCGCCGATGCTGCGCACAAGGCCAAGATGACGACGGCCGGCGGTTACCACGTGCTTGATCGCAAGAAGGTCTACATCGCGCCCACGCAGCGGAACAACGCGTCGGTCACGTACTACAGCGCGGTCGGCACGCTGGTCGAGCTGTCGGTGCACGAGGCCAGCGGCAAGGTAGAGCTGCTGTCGCACCACTCGATCATGGAGTGCGGCTCGCAGATCTCGCCGCAGCTCGTATCGGGGCAGTTGCAGGGTGGTCTGGCGATGGGCATCGGCCATGCGCTGCACGAATATCTGCCGCTGTATGAAGACGGCCCCGGCAACGGCACCTGGAACTTCAACCGCTACCAACTGCCGCGCGCCAAAGACGTGGCCGTGTGGACGCAGACCGGGACGGTGCTGCCGCCCCTGTCGGAAACCGATCCGCCCAAGGGCATCGCCGAGGTGGTGATGATCCCTGTGGTGGGCGCCATTGTGAACGGCATCGCGCATGCCATCGGACACCGCTTCACCAGCTTGCCAGTGACCGCGGAAAAGATTCAGGAGGTACTGGCATGAGCATCACCACCCAACCGATCACCTTGCACCTCAACGGCAAGGACCTCGGCCCCGTGCAAGTGCCTGAAGGTCTGATGATGATCGACTTCCTGCACGAATACGCAGGCCTGACGGGTTCGCGCCTGGGCTGCGGGCAGGGTGTGTGCCGCGCGTGCACGGTCATCCTCGACAAGCCGGACGGCACCAGCGAAGAAGTCCGCACGTGCATTACGGGCGCGCATTTCTTCCAGGGCAAGAAGGTGCGCACGGTGGAAGGCCATGCCACGCGCAATGAGAAGGGTGAGGTGGTATCGCTCTCGCTCGTGCAGCAGAAGTTTCTGGAGCACTTCAGCTTCCAGTGCGGCTATTGCACGCCGGGCTTTGTCAACGGCGCGACGGTGCTGGTGGAGCGCCTCAAGCGCCAGCCGGTGGCGCGTGAGCAACTCGACGAGACCATCACTGAAGCGCTGAACGACCACATCTGCCGCTGCACTGGCTACGTGCGCTATTTCGAGGCCGTCAAGGACGTCGTCCTGAGCACGCCCGGACTCGTCAAGGACGGTAAGTGATGACGATGACCATGGCTCGCCCCAACCATCGCAACCTGCTTCGCGTGGCTCGCCTGGCCGTGTTGCCGCTGCTGGCTGCTGCCGCGCTGGCAGCGTGCGGTGACCGCTCCACCGACATCCCGGCCGCCGCTGATCAACCGCCGCCCACCAAGCTGACCGGCGCGGACTTGATCAACCGTGGCCGCTACCTCGTGCGTGCGGCTGACTGCGCGGCATGCCACACAGCCAAGGATGGTGCGCCGTTCGCGGGCGGTGTGCCGCTGGCCTCGCCGTTCGGTACGTTCTACGGCACCAACATCACGCCTGACAAGGAACACGGCATCGGCAAGTGGAGCGCCGACGCGTTCTACAAGGCACTGCATGACGGCGTAGCGCCCGACAAGCACCTCTACCCGGCGATGCCGTACACGTCGTACCGCGGTCTGTCGCGCAGCGATACCGATGCGATGTATGCGTACCTGATGCAGCTCAAGCCTGTGGCAGTCGCCAACCGCGAGCACGAGCTGCGGTTCCCGTACAACATCCGCCTGGCCATGGCGGGCTGGAACCTGTTCTTCCTGAAGGACACGCTGCCGGACGCGTCCACCGGCAACTCGGCGTCGTGGCAGCGCGGGCGCTATCTGTCCAACGCGCTTGGCCACTGCGCGGAGTGCCATACGTCGCGCGGCTTTGCGGGCCAGTTGAGTGCCAGCAAGCCGCTGGGTGGTGCGGATCTCGGCCGCGTGGTCGCACCGGACATCTCGCCCGCAGGCCTGGCCGCGCGCGGATGGACGCCGGCAGATCTGCAAGCGTTCTTCAGCACCGGCATCGCGCAGCAAGGTTCGGCCTTTGGTGAGATGTACCCGGTCGTGCACCTGAGCTCGCAGTACCTCAGCCAGGCGGACGTGGGTGCGGTGGCAACCTACCTGCTTGGCGACAAGCCGCCTGCGCCGCAACCGCTCAAGCCGGTGGCCGCCACGGCGGACAACGCCGACCAGCTCAAGGCTGGCCGCGCGAGCTACCTGGCTGTTTGCGCCGGCTGTCACGGCCGCGATGGCGAAGGCAAGCCGCACGTGGCCGTGCCGATGCTGGGCAACTCCACCGTGCGCAATGCCGACGTGCATAACCTGATCGTTGCCATGCTCGACGGCATTGAAGAGCAGCGCTTCCCGGGCACGGAAGCCATGCAGGAAATGCCGGGCTTCGCGCAGATGGATGATGCAGAGCTGGCCGCGCTGGCCAACTACCTGCGCACCAGCTTTGGTGGACAGCCGGCAGACGTGACTGCGGATCGTGTGAAGGGCCTGCGCAAGTAAGCCATTCGCGCGCAACTCTAAAGAAAAGCCCGCCCTGGCGTCATGCTCGGGCGGGCTTTTTGTTTGCGGCTCGTCGAACGGGCGCCTACTTGGCCGCTGAAATTTCCATGATCATCCGCGACAGCAGATAAAGCCGAGGTGCGACGCTTTCCACTTCTGCGTATTCCTCCGGCGTATGGATGCCACCGCCGACGATGCCAAAGCCGTCAAGCGTGGGCGTGCCGACGCCAGCGGACAGGCTGGAATCGGCCGCGCCCCCGCTGCCCTCCAGCGTGAGCTTGCGGCCAATTTCACCGTAGATGGCTTGTGCCTGCGCAGCGAGCTTGTCCGATGCGGCGTTGCGCGGCATCGGCGGGAAGCCGCGCTCCAGGCGGGTCTTCACTTCCGTGTCCGGGATCAGCTTGTTGGCCGACACGCGTGCCAGGTCGCGTTCAACGCGGTCGAATTCCTCCGGCACCGCGACGCGCACATCAGCGTAAGCCGTCGCCTGATCGGGGATGACATTGGTGGCGCCGCCCGCCTTCATCACCGTGAAGTTGACTGTGGTCTGCTTGGCGCTGTCGCCCAGCTTGCCTAGCTGAAGGACTTGGTGCGACAGCTCGGTGGCCGCGTTGCGGCCCGAATCCGGCGCCACGCCAGCGTGCGCTGCCTTGCCTTTCACATCCACTTCTGCGGTGCCGCTGCCTTTGCGCCACACGACAAGCCCGTCGGCGGGGCGCCCCGGCTCCAGGTTGAGGGTGACGTCATGCTGTTTGGCCTCGCGCTCGATCAGTGCACGCGTGCCCTTGGAGCCCGTCTCTTCATTCGTGTTGAGCAGCAGCGTGACCTGGCCGTAGCGCTTGAAATCCAATTGTTGGAGGATCTTCATCGCGTACAGCCCTGCCACCACGCCGCCCTTGTCGTCCATCACGCCGGGGCCGTAGGCACGCTTGTCCTTGATATAGAAAGGCTTGGCGCGGGCCGTGCCGTCCTTGAACACCGTGTCCATGTGCGCCATC
Organism: Ralstonia sp. ASV6; assembly: GCF_016429285.1. Taxonomy (GTDB): domain Bacteria; phylum Pseudomonadota; class Gammaproteobacteria; order Burkholderiales; family Burkholderiaceae; genus Ralstonia; species Ralstonia flaminis. The sequence continues at coordinate 17,072 of NZ_JAELUI010000066.1, read as the reverse complement.
AGCAGGATGCGCGTCTGACCCGTGCCTTTCCACGTGGCGAGAATGTTGTTGCCCACCGCCGGCGCAGCAGACACCGTCTGCACCTCTGCGCCAGTCTTGCGCAGTTCGTCTGCGACGATGCTGCCGACCTGGCTGAGCCCCGCTTCGTTGCCGGTGCCGGAATCGATATTGACGAGGCGTTCGAGCAGTTGCAGCGCGTCGCCGCGGTAGTTCTCGGCAGCGGATAGCACCTTGGGGTCAGCATCTGCAGCGCGGGACAGCGGTGCGGCACACAGCAGGAGCGCCGCGAGGGCAAGGCGGGAGGTTTTCATGCAAGACCTACGTCGGTGGGAAAAACGACCATTACACACAAGAAGCGTGCACCTTGGTGGGGTGTGTTGCGTTGGTCGCATCGGTATCAACCGCAGCTTGTTCTCTGGGCCGAGTCATGTCTCGGCGTGTTTGATTCGTCCTGCCTTCAACCCAATCCCTCACCACTGTCGACTCTCACTTGACAGTGTGTTTTGCCCGCTGGGGCTGTTCGCGGCGGATGTCGTCGTTACCATGGGCTCCAAATAGGTGCGGCTACTGGCACGCACCCACAACAAAACACACCAGGAGACACACATGCTCACACGCCGCGCCACGGCTGCGGTGGCTTTGGCCATCGCTTCCTCTTTTGCCCACGCCCAGGTTTCTGACGACAAGGTCAAGATCGGCTTCATCACCGACATGTCGGGCGTCTATGCCGATCTGGACGGCCCCGGCGGGCTGGAGGCCATCCGCATGGCGGTGGCGGACTTCGGCGGCAAGGTGCTCGGCAAGCCCATCGAGATCGTCTCCGCCGATCACCAGAACAAGGCCGACGTGGCGGCATCCAAGGCGCGCGAGTGGATCGACCGCGATGGCGTGGATGTGCTCTTTGCCGGCCCGAACTCGGCGGCGGGCTTGGCGATGAACCGCATCGCGGCTGAGAAGAAGCGCGTGTACATCAACCTCGGCGGCGGTACCCCGCGCTTGACCAACGAAGAATGCACGCCCTACACCGTGCACTATGCGTACGACACCAACGCGCACGTGCGCGGCACCATCGGCGCGCTGCGCAAGCAGGGCGTGAACGCGTGGTACCTGCTGTCGGTCGATTACGCCTTCGGCAAGGACATGGATGCCGAATCGCGCCGCGTGATTGCGGCGGGTGGCGGCAAGGTGGTGGGCGGCACCAAACACCCGCTGGGCGCGCCGGACTTTTCGTCGTACTTGCTGCAGGCACAAAGCTCTGGCGCGCAGGCCGTGGCGCTGGCCAACGCGGGCGGCGACACCATCAACGCCATCAAGGCCGCCAAGGATTTTGGCCTGGACAAGAAGATGCGCGTGGTCGGCCTGGTTATGACCATCGACGAGATTCACGCACTCGGCCTGCAGACGGCGCAGGGTATGCAGCTGATCGATCCGTGGTACTGGAACTCCAGCGATGCCGCGCGTCAGTTTGGCGAACGTTTCTACGCCAAGTACAAGAAGATGCCGAGCGCCCTGCAAGCGGCCGACTATTCCGCCACGCTTACCTACCTGAAGGCCGTGCAGGCTGCCGGCACGGATGACTCCGATCGCGTGATGGCCAAGCTCAAGTCGATGAAGATTGACGACATGTACACCAAGGGCGGCTACGTGCGCGCCGACGGCATGATGATTCACGACATCTACCTGTTCGAGGTCAAGAAGCCGTCGGAATCGACCCGCCCGTGGGATTACTACAAGCTCGCGCAGACGATTCCGGGTGAGCAGGCGTTCAACACGCTGGCGGAATCGGCTTGTCCGTTGGTGAAGAAGTAAGCGTGAGCGTGGTGCATCCGCCGGCGGCATACCGCCCCGGCGTGATGCCGAACGTCGCGCGAAACCGGGCAATGAACGCGCTGACGTTGTCATAGCCGAGATCGAGCGCGATCGTTGTGACCGGTGCTCCGGCTGCCAGTCGTTCCAACGCACACATCATGCGCAACCGATGGCGCCAGGCTTCAAATGCATAGCCTGTCTCGCCGGCAAATCGCCGGGTGAGCGTGCGTGGGGCAACAGCAGCCCAATCGGCCCAATCCTGCAGGCGCCGGGTGTCGGATGGGTCGGCAATGAGTGCGTGGGCGATCTTGCGCAGGCGCGCATCGGCGGGCATCGGCAAGGCACCGGGCACCGGCGTGAGTGCGCGGAGTTCATCGGAAATTACGGCGGCAATGCGTTGCTGCGCGGGGTCAAGCACGTCGTCAGCCCATGTTGCCGCACGGGAGATTGCGGCACGGAGCAGCGCAGACATCGACAGCGTGCACGGCACCTCCGGCAAGTCTTCGCATGCGTCGGGCGCGAGGTAGGCGGCCCAGCCTACGAATGATCCGTGCGTCTCTGCACCGTGTTCTACGCCGGGCGGAATCCATATCGCCTGTCCTGCAGGTACGACGCTACGGCCTTCCGCAGTCTGCACGGTCAGCACGCCGGTATCTGTCCCGAACAGCTGTCCGCGCGCATGGCTGTGCGGTGCCGTGGCGCGTGGCGAATGGCTGGTCTGATCGACCGCGTAAAGCCACCGACCACCGGCCGATTGCACACGCTGGGCAGAAAGCAAGGGTTGGGATGGCATGGCCTGAAAAGCGTATCGAATGGCATATATGGCTGAGTAACGCCAATTTATCGGCTCTAAAGTGATGTGGTCAATCACCCCTGGAGCACACCATGCGACCCGAAGATGTTCTATCCGACACCGCCAACTTTGCCGACTTTGATGGACTGACGATCCGCAAAGGCACGGTGGCGGCTTTCCTGGCCAACGCGCAGGCGTGGCTTGACCCTAAGGTGGATGCTGCTGAACGTGCTGAGGCGGAGCGCTTGTTGCTGGAGGCTGTGCCGGCGCTGCGCAAGCTTGGGGTGTTTGCCGTGCTGGAGATTCGGGATGCGGCGCTGCGCAGGTTGGTGGAGGGTGTGCCTGGGTAGGCTGCGGGTTGTTGTTCCGGGCCGACGGTGACTATTGCCGCCATCCCCGCTTTCCGGCTGGGGTGGTCATGGTCGGCACCGGAGAAAGGCCCTTGGCTAGTACCATCAGGCTCACGAACTGTCGGCGTGCCGCGATGAAGGTCAATACAATGCCGCTGAACGAACCATTCGAGGTGTAGGTTGAAAATCGAGTGTGCTCCACCTTCCGGCTACCCAGGCATCATGCTTCGGCAACTTGAGCGTGCCGACCTCGACGCTTGGTATGCATATCTGAAGCTCCCTCAGGTTGTTGAGCACACGAGCTGGAACCTGTCGTCTGCAGCCGACCTCAACGCGCAGTTCGACGGCTATGCGTCCACCGCACCCGAATCGATCCGTCGTATGGCGATCGTTAATGAGCGTGCCGGCGCGTTGATCGGCACGATTGGCTTTCACAGTATTTCCGACGTGAACCGGACGGCGGAGATTGCCTACGATCTTTGCCCGTCACACTGGGGGAGGGGCATTGCGCGTGCAGTCTGCACATCGGTTACCACGTGGGCGTTCGTCCACTACGGCTTTCTTCGCGTGCAGGCGACGGTCTTGGCCAGCAATGCGCGATCGGCACGTGTACTGGAGGCGTGCGGGTATCAATACGAGGGACTGCTGCGCTCGTTTCGCATGGTCCGGGGCGCGCCGGGAGACTTCGCGCTCTACGCAAGACTCGCGACGGACTAGGCCGGTTGTCCTTCAGGCTGCGCAGGGGCACAACATCGCTCAAGCTGTCCATGCGACTGCGGCATAAGCAAAGACAAAAACGATCGTTTGTGCGCCGCAGGGCTGCCCATATGCTCGCCGGATCAACCCTCCGGAGACGCCTCGATGACGCAGCCCACCCCACCCAACTGGAAACTCGACACCCTGGCCGTTCATGGCGGCTACAGCGCTGACCCGACCACACGGGCCGTGGCCGTGCCGATCTACCAGACCGTCGCCTTCGCCTTTGACGACACGCAACACGGCGCTGACCTGTTCGACCTGAAGGTTCAGGGCAACATCTATTCGCGCATCATGAACCCGACCAACGACGTGCTGGAGAAGCGCGTCGCGGCGCTGGAGGGTGGCATCGGCGCGCTGGCATTGGCGTCGGGGCAGGCGGCCGTCACGTATGCGATCCAGACGATTGCGGAGGCGGGCGACAACATCGTTTCGGCCAGCACGCTGTACGGCGGCACCTACAACCTCTTCGCGCACACGCTGCCGCTGTCGGGCATCACCACGCGCTTTGCCGATCCGCGCGATCCGGCCTCGTTTGAAGCGCTGATCGATGACCGCACCAAGGCCATCTTTGCCGAGACCGTCGGCAACCCGCTGGGCAACATCACTGACATTGCGGCGCTGGCGGAGATTGCGCACCGGCATGGCGTGCCGCTCATCGTCGACAACACGGTGCCGACACCGTACCTGGTGCGGCCGATCAAGCATGGTGCCGACATCGTTGTGCATTCGCTGACCAAGTACCTGGGCGGACACGGCACCAGCCTGGGCGGCGCGATTGTGGATTCGGGCAAGTTTCCGTGGGCGCAGCACAAGGCGCGCTTCAAGCGCCTGAATGAGCCGGATGTGAGCTACCACGGCGTGGTCTATACCGAAGCGCTGGGCGAAGCGGCCTACATTGGCCGGGCGCGCGTGGTGCCGCTGCGCAATACCGGCGCTGCGCTGTCACCGTTCAATGCGTTCCTGATCCTGCAGGGCATCGAGACGCTGGGCCTGCGCATCGACCGCATCACGCAGAACGCCGCACGCATCGCGCGCCATCTGCAGGGGCATGCCAAGGTGGAATGGGTCAATCATGCCAGCCTGGATGACCATCCCGACTACGCGCTGGCGAAGAAGTATCTCTCCGGCAAGGCCCCGGGGCTGCTGACGTTTGGCGTGAAGGGTGGGTTTGCTGCGGGCGCGCGCTTTCAGGATGCGCTGCAGTTATTCACGCGGCTGGTGAACATTGGTGATGCGAAGTCGCTGGCCACACACCCCGCGTCGACCACGCATCGGCAGCTCTCCGAGGCTGAGCTGGCCAAGGCCGGGGTGCGGCAGGAAACCATCCGGCTGTCGATCGGCATCGAGCATATCGACGATCTGCTGGCGGATCTGGATCAAGCGTTGGCACGGGCTTGATCAGGCGCGGTACCTCGCGTGCTCACGGCTGCTCCGGATACGCTTGCCGTAGCGCTTGCGCCAGCGCGTCATACAAGCGTGCACCGAGTGCTGTCAGGACGTGGCGGTCCCGCGTGAGCAGCGAGACGATGCGCTCGGGCATTGGCTGATCGGTCTCGATGAAGTCGATTGTCTGACGGATGATGGATGAGCGCATCGATTCACTCGATAGCAGGAGTAGCGCATCCGATTTCCAGCACAGCTCGAGCAGCAGTGTCATGGAGTTGCACTCAACCACGCGTGCGGGCGGCGCGAGACCCGCGTTAGAAAACAGTCGGTGCAGAGGCGAGTGCTCATCGGCGAGTGAGTCGGGGGCCAGCCACTCTGCTTGCTGCAGGGCATGCAGAGGCTGCTTGCCCTGTAGCGGATGGCCCTTGCGCACGCCGATCAGCGTTTGCAGGCGGCAGACGGCGTCATGGTCGAGTCCTCGCTCGCTGGACTGCAACTGAGACGTCAGGGCAAAGTCGATGGCCCCTTCACGCAGCAGTTCTAGCAACGGGCCGGGGCGTGCCTCCAGGATGCGCAATCGCGCGTTGGGAAACTCGCGCCGGAAAGTCACAAGGCAGTCTGCCACCGGACCGATGAGCGCGGTGACAGGGGTGACGCCCACCGTCAATTCGCTCGTGACAGACCCCTTCATGTCTTCCAGATCTTCGCGCGCGCGTTTGACGCTTTCGTTGATCAAGCGCGCATGCCCGATAAGGCGCTGGCCGTATGGCGTAAGCCGGATGCCCTTGCTGGAGCGTACGAAAAGCGTCGCGCCCACGCTGGTTTCCAGCTCCTTGATGGCCTTGCTGAGCGCTGGCTGTGTGACGTGAAGCAGGCGCGAGGCTTCCTGGATGCTGCCCGTCTCGGCAATGGTGACCAGTGCGCGTAGCTGGTTGAGCTTCATGTATGTCCTCGATACACGGCGCAGGGAAAGGTTGAGGTCCAGCGCCGCCAGCCGGCAACTGTACTGCGGAATCCTCCAGGGGCAACCAAGGTAGCGACAGTGCCGATGTCGGGCGATGGTCGTTGGGCTGCGCAGCACGTCTTACAGGCACGATCCTGCCATAGCCAACGGCTATAGCCATGAAAAAAAGCGAGAGGCGCAATCGGGGCGATCGCTCCTACTATTGCCCTTCAATCCAGCGCATTGCGGGACGCTCACAGAAGTCCGCTCGACTGGAGGAGACTATCGAGATGGATGCCCAGATCGCCGTGCCCGCTGGTGCCCCCAGCCACGGCACCACCACCGTCACCTCGCATTCGAGCCGCGCTGTTGTTGCTGCTGCCATCGGCAACGGGCTCGAAATGTACGACTTCACGGTCTACAGCTTTTTTGCCGCCACCATCGGGCGGTTGTTCTTTCCGTCGAGCAGTCCGCTGGCTTCGCTGCTATTGTCGTTTGCCACGTTCGGCGCAGGCTTTGTCATGCGCCCCCTCGGCGCTGTACTGATCGGCAACATGGCTGACCGGCGCGGCCGCAAGGCTGCGCTCACACTGACCATTGTGTTGATGACAGTCGGCACTGCGTTGATTGCCTTCACACCCAGCCACGCGACGATTGGTGTGACGGCAACGGTACTGGTGGTGCTCGGTCGCTTGCTGCAGGGCCTGTCTGCCGGTGGGGAGATCGGTGCGGCGTCAGCGTTGCTGCTGGAATCGGCCAGCAAGGGCCGACGCTGCTTTCTGGTGAGCTGGCAGGCAGCTACACAGGGTGCTGCGGCGCTGCTCGGCGCGTTGACCGCGGCCGGTGTGAGCGCCGTGCTCAGCCCTGATGCCATGCAGAACTGGGGCTGGCGACTGCCGTTCATGCTGGGGTTGCTGATTGCTCCGGTCGGCATGTACATCCGCCGGCATTTGAAGGAGACGCACGAGGCCGCCCCACACGGGAGCGTGGTCGATGTGCTTCGCCAGCATGCACGCACGCTGGTGCTAGGCATGCTGCTGATGACGGGGGCCACTGCGTCGATGTACATCCTCGTTTTCTACATGCCCACCTACCTGATCCAGTCGTTGCACATGCCACCGGTAACGGCGTTTCTCACGGCCTGCGTGGCGGGGTCGACCATGCTGGTCATGTCGCCACTGTTTGGCCTGCTGGCCGATCGCCTGCCAACGCGCAAGCCGATGCTGTATGCCGCGTCCGCAGTCAGCCTCTTGTGCGTGTATCCGGGCTTCATGCTCCTGTCTTCCGGGCCGGGGTTGGCGCTCACCATGGCGCTCATTGCGATGGGCGTGGCGATCATGGCGATCAGCAATGGCGCGGGTGCTGCACTACTGATGGAAGCTTTCCCGCGTCAGCATCGCGCGACCGGCATGTCGGTGATGTACAGCCTGGGGGTGACCCTGTTCGGCGGTTTTGCGCCACTCGTCGTCACCTGGTTGTTGGGCGCAACCGGCAATCCGATGGCACCGGCCTGGTATCTGCTGGCCAGCAGTGCAATCAGCCTGTGCGCGCTGACGCTGTTCCCGACATATCCCGGCCGCGATTGAGTCGCGCCATTGCTGCTTCAACCCGAACCCTTCCTGACATCGCACCATGTACCTCGATCCGAACTCGCCCAGCATTCCGCAGGCCCTGCATGTGGGTGCTGACCGCTTTGCCGAACTGCGCCATCGCATCCATGCTAATCCGGAGTTGGGCGGAGATGTGCCGAATACCTCCCAGCTCGTCGCCGGCCTACTGCGTGAATGGGGCTATGACGTACACAGCGTTGGTGGCCACGGCCTGGTGGGTCAACTGAAGGTGGGCAACGGCACGCGCACCATCGGCCTGCGCGCCGACATGGATGCACTGCCGATGCAGGAGCGTACAGGCTTGCCATATGCCAGCCAGGTGGCCGGCCGCATGCATGCGTGCGGCCACGATGGCCATACTGCCACGTTGCTTGCTGCCGCCGAGCACCTGGCGGCCACGCGAAACTTCAATGGCACCTTGAACCTCATCTTCCAGCCCGATGAAGAGGGCCTGGCCGGTGCCGTGGCGATGATGGAGGACGGCCTGTTCGAGCGCTTCCCCTGCGACGCCATCTACGCTTTTCATAACGCGCCTGGGTTGCCGCTGGGTGTGGCCGTGGTGCAGAGCGGCCCGCTTGGAGGGTCATCGGATCGCGTGACGGTCACTTTCAGCGGGCGCGGTGGCCATGGCGCCATGCCTAACTTGGCCGTGGACCCCACGCTGGCCCTGGCAGCGACGGTGGTGGCGTTGCAGGGCATCGTCTCACGCAATGTCGCGCCGGTGGATGCGGCCGTCATCAGTGTCGGTCAGATGCAGGCAGGGACGACCCACAACATCATCCCGGAAACAGCCATGCTCAAACTGAGCGTGCGTGCCACCAAGCCGGAGGTGCGCGAATTGCTGGAGACGCGCATCCGCGAGGTCATTACGCACCAGGCCGCGTCTTATGGCGTGCAAGCGGAGATTGTCTACGAGCGGCTGGTGCCGGCCATCTGCAATGCGCCGGAGCAGGCCGCCATTGCGCGCCGCGCTGTGGCAAGCGTGCTGGGTGAAGAGCGTGTCATCCAGGTGCCGCCGTCCTCGCAGATGGGCAGTGAAGACTTTGCATGGATGCTGGAGAAGCGCCCAGGCTGTTACTTCGCGCTGGGTAACGGTCTGGGAGGCCAATGGGTTGGCTGCTCGCTACACAACGACGGCTACGATTTCAACGACAAGCTGATCCCGATTGGCGCGGCATGCTGGGTGGCGCTGGTGGAGGATCAGTTGCGTGCCGAGAGCTGATACGCGGGCACGCACGTGCCCCATATGAGAGCGAGTTGGTCGAACGCTCGAACAGGGGGCACTCAAGCGACTACCCGCGTCGCACCCACCGGAACACACCCGCCATCACCACCAGAAACGGCACTCCCACCACCAGCGTCATCCGGAAATCCGCCATCCACGCCGTGCTGACGATGATGACCACCATGGCAACGGCGCCGATGGCGGTCAGCACCGGAAAGCCCCACATGCGGAACCGCAGCGCGCGTCCTTCACGCTCCGCCGCCCGACGGAAACGCAGGTGCGTGACGAAGATGACGAGCCACGTGAACAGCGCGCCGAACATCGCCAACGACATCATCAGCAGGAACGAGTGGCCCGGCAGCACCACGCTCAGCACGGCCGCCAATGCCGCACCCGAACTGGATACGGCCAGTGCACGCAGCGGCACGCCGCGCTTGCTCACCTCACCCAGCGCACTGGGCGCCTGCCCGCCGCGCGCCAGGCTGAACAGCATGCGCGTGGACACATACAGCTGCGCGTTCATCGATGACAGCGCCGCGGTGAGCACCACGAAGTTCATCACACCCGCGCCGCCGGCAATGCCCAGGATTTCCATCACCCGCACGAACGGGCTCTTGCCGGTACCTGCCTGCTGCCATGGCACCACGGCCAGCATCAACGCCAGCGTGCATAGGTAAAAGAACACCAGCCGGAACAGCGTGGAGCGGAACGCGCTGGTAGCGGCGGCCTCGGGCTCGCGTGCTTCACCAGCGGCCACGGCAATCAGCTCGATGCCGAAGAAGCTAAAGATGCTGACCACGGCGCCAAACCAGACGCCAGACCAGCCGTGCGGCAGGAAGCCGCCCGCATCCACGTAGTTGTGAAAGCCGATCGGCCCGCCGTCGGGCGCGCGATAGATTGCATAGCTCGCCACCGCCAGAAACGCGACGATGGCCACCACCTTGATCATCGAGCACCAGTATTCCGCCACGCCAAACACGTCGACGCTGCTCGCGTTGATCCATACCAGCACGGCAGAGAACCCGACGATCCACACCCACGCAGGCACGCCCGGAAACCAGTACGCCATGTACACGGCAACCGCCGTTACCTCCGCGCCGATCACGAAGACGACCGCCGCCCAGTACGCATAGCGCACCAGAAATCCGGCGAGCGGGCTGACGTAGTGCTCGGCATATGCGCCGAACGAACCGGTGGTGGGGTGGGCGACAACCATCTCGGCCAGGCATCCCATCAGCAGCAGCGCAATGACCGCGCCAATGGCGTAGCTGGCGATCACCCCGGGGCCGGCCAACTGGATGGCTGCACCACTGCCCAGGAACAAGCCAGTGCCGATCGCGCTGCCGATGGCGATCATGGTGAGTTGCGCGGAAGAGAGACGATGCTGCAAGCCGCCTTCGCGTGCAGCCAGTGCTTCGAAGCTGCCTGGGCTCTTGTCCATGATGTCGATGTATCGGAAAAGGCCAGGATGATACGCCCTTCACGCAGAACGCCCCGCGCAGGGCGGGGCGTTGTAGCTGGCGAGAAGCGAGTCTAGCGTGCTACGGGTTTTGCATACTGGATGGGCACGTCCACGCGCGCCTGCGGCAATGCCTTCTTGAGCAGCGCACGCGCGGTCACGGCATCCTGGAATGCCGCAAACCGCAGAGTGCTGATGTTCAGGTGGCCGTAGTACTCCGCTGACACGGGCGCCGCCGAGAGCCCAACTACCGCCTGGCGCACGCTGTCGACCGACACTTGCGAGACAACCACCTCGTTGCGGCTCTCGCCGACCACGCCTCGCTCGTTGGCCACTTGCGTGACGGCCGCGGATGTAGCGCCTGCAGACTTGGTGCGCGTGCCACTGGAGAGCACCTTGAACGACTGCGATTCGAGTTGCACTACGGGTGCGCTTGCATATTGCGCCAGCTCCTGCGTCGTCAGGTGTTTGCCGACCGCCAGGTCTGCTGCCTGGCACGCCGCACCCATTGAAAGGAGCGCCGCCAGTGCCACGGTTTTCATAACAGTTGGATTGATCATGTTGAAAGGTCTCCGAACGGGCTTACTTGGCGGCAATCACGCGATACTCCACGGCCAGCGGCGTGGTCAGGGTCACGGTGTGTGCACCACCCTGGGGCTGATACGTTGAGCACGCGTTGGTCGGTACGCCGCTCACGGCGTAGACCTCCCACGTGCCGGCCGCGTTCTCGCCATAGAAGGCATAGCTGCCCAGGCCGTACTTGTTCACGGCACTGACGCCGTTGTTGTAGTAGCCGTTGTATGGCAGTGACAACGCCGACACCGTACCCGATGGTGATTTCACGAAGAAGCCGACACTGCCCACACATACCGAGCCCGACACGCGCAGTTGCAGCGCATCCACCTTGTCGCTGCCCGACACGTTGAACTGCCCCAGCTTTTGCACCGAGCCGTAGTTCAGTTGATTGACGTTGCCAAAGGCCGCTGCAAAGTCCGGTACCGAGAGAGCGGCAGGTTTGTACGCGGTGTATGCCTTGGCCATCTTGACGGCCGCCGAAGCATCCACCAGCCCGAAGCCGTACCAGGTGGAGTAGGCGTAGCCCGCGCCATTGGTCTGCCAGCCGTAGTCCACGCGAGCCGTGGTTGCGCCATCGACCAGGGTGGTGCCGGTGTCGGCCGTCAGTGTGCCGCTGGTCAGATCCACCTTGGCGTTGCGGTTGTCGCGGCTGCCGTAGTTCGGGTCGATCTGCTTGGCGGTGGCGCGCAGGATCTCACGTACATCGCGCCAGGTCAGGTTCGGGTTGGCCGACAGCATCAGCGCGACCACGCCGGACAGTGTGGGCGTGGCCGCCGACGTGCCATCCATGCTGGAGTAGTCGCACTTGGCGTTGTCCTTGGTGTTGGTGGCGGTGCCCGGAACCGCGAAGTCGTAGGTCTCATCGGTACCAGTGCGGCTGTAGCCGCGCGCGCACCCGCTCAAATCGGTGGAGAAGATCTTCGGACCGCTTCCGACTTCTCCATATTTGCCGCCGTTGCCCCTTTCACCACCCAGGCCCGTGATCCAGTTGACGGGCCCCGCATTTGAATAGCTTGCCTTGATGCCTTGCGCATTGGCCGCGCCAACGACGATGACGCCCGGTTCCAGCGCCTCGGTATCGTTGGCCGGGTTCTCGCAACTGATCAGACCGGATTGTCCACCGATTGTGGGGCAACTACGGACCAACACCCCGTTCTCGACAAATCCCTGGTACTCGTTGCCGGAAGCCTTGAGCATGACCAGTCCCCGCCCGCTGCGCAGGTTCGGGAAGGCCCGCACCGCCGCCTGTGTGGAGGCCGCAGTGTCGTAATCTATGGGCTCGGGCGGGTTGGCGCCGTATGAGGCGTTGATCAGGTGCGCGTTCTTCGACCAGCCGGCGCCGCCATAGGCATCCGTGAGGTCTGGAAGGGGTTTGATCAGGAACCGCGCACCACCCAGCGTTGCGCGCGGTGCGATGCCCATTACGCCCTTGCCGTTCTGCGCGCCGGCGATGATGCCAGCCACGTTCGTGCCATGGGCTGCTTCCACGTTGGCCGCAAGATTCGCAGGTGTAGGGTCGTTCGAGCCGTCATCGAAGTTGTGCGTCATGTCCGAGTTGGCATTGGCGTACAGGTCTTCGTTGTGCACGTCGATGCCATCGTCTAGCACCAGCACGTTCACTCCCTGGCCCTTGATGCCCGCCCTGTGCGCATCTTCCACGTTGATGTCGGTCGTGCCGTTGGCGACCAGACCGAATGCCGCAAAGAAGCTTGTTGCCTGCTTGAGTGCCCATTGGTAGGCATACAGCGGCTCTGTGCTGCCGGTCTGGCAAGCGTATTTGGCGTCAACGCCGGTTTCCGCACAGGTGGATGCCGGTGGCGTATTGCCGCCGGTGTTGCCGCCGCTGTTGTTTGCCGTATTGGTTCCCGAATCTCCACCGCCGCATGCGGCCAAGGCCACCGTGGCGAACAGCGTCAAGGCAAGCGTTTTTCCCGTTATGTCTTTCACGAGACCCCCGTTTTGTCGTTGTGTGTTGTGCAAGGCGCAGGTGCTTGCGCCGCTCCGACCTGTCCGACGAAGAGAGAGCACGTGGGGCGTGTTTGCCGCAAGCGCGCCGGCGCCATTCAGGTCGGGGCGGATGCTCGCACGCACGCTGGCTGGGGTTCAATGAAGAACGCCGCACTGGCGGTGAACCGGTACGGCCGTCGCGGGAACCTGTCTGCGCGTCTCAGGACGAGCGCGCTTCAAGTCTTGTGGGGGGAGTGGAGTCGGGCGGGTCGTCGCGCGCGTGTCTCAGCGCATCTGCATGACCCATGTCCGCCAGTCTTTGTGCTGCACGAACGGCAGCGTGGCGGCACGGCCTTCCAGGGCCAGCATGCGTGTCTCACGCGGCGACATGCCCGACGCACGGCGGTATGCGCGCGCAAAGTTTGATGCGTCGGAAAAGCCATAGGTCTGCGCGATCTCGGCCACCGAGCGATGTGTCTGCGAGCGATCCGCGAGGATCGCATGGCATTGCCGCAGGCGCTGCAGGCGCACGTAGTTGAAGAAGCCACCTTCGCGCTCGAACAGCCGGTATAGCGTGGCGCGCGAAACGCCGAACTGCACTGCTACGCCCTCAGGTGTGAGCGAGAGATCCGCCAGGTTCTGCTGTATGTGCCGGCAGATCGATGCGAACAGGCTTTCTTTCACGGCCGTGGCATTGGCTTCCGTCACCTCGCAATTGATGGCCGCAGCCGCCAGTTGCAGGGTGCCCGGAATGACGGCCTGCGCTTCTGCAGCACTCAGTTGTCCGGCAGTTCGATACAGTGCGCACAGGTGGTCGCGCAGCAGGCTGACCATGGGCGCATCGCCGCGCAACAGGCGCATGCTCAGTTCGTCAGGCGAGCGCAGTTGCGGCGCCAGCAGGCGCCGCGGTACGACCAGGCTCAGGAAGCGGCTGTCGCTGGTGCTGGTCGCCAGGGGTTGCGCGGCATCGACGATGAAGAGGTCCCCTGGCCGGGTGGCGGTGCCGTTGGCGCCGTCGCGTTGTGCGCAACTGCCTTCCAGGTAGTACTGGAGCACGTAGACGTCGATGCCGTCGCGCCCGAGCTTGGAGCGCGAGCGATCATAGTGCTGCGCCTGCGCGCTGATCATGCCCAGGCCCGCCTCGCCGCACAGATAGGCATTCACGCTGGCGCGAAAGCCGTGCGACCGTGGCGCGGCCGACCGGGTGTCGAACAATACGTTGACGGCGTCTCGCCATGCTGCGAACTGATGTTCGCGCGGGAGCGCGCTTGTATCGAAATGGGAATGAGGGGGTTTGCTCATGGCCAGTTCCTCTGAGCCGCCATTGTGCAGAAGCCTTGCGCGATGGTGGCATGCCCCCGAAGTGGGGGTGCCATAAGGTACTGGCATCAATGCCTGCTGCGCAAGTCGCAGCGCCTACACCACCGCCAGCTTGGGCCGTTCCTGACGCGGGATGACCGTGTTGCGCCCGGCAGCCTTGGCCTCGTACAGTCGCCCGTCGGCCAACCGCACCAGGTCTTCGGCGGTATCTTCGGCTGTGTCGATGCCCGAGTGCGCGGCCACGCCGATGCTGACCGTCAGCTTGCCGTGTGCGCTGCCCACGTTGGGCTCGTCGGCCGCCAATACGGCAGCGCGGATGTTCTCGGCCACGCGCACCGCGCCGGCCAGATCGGTGTTGGGCAGGATGGCGCAGAACTCCTCGCCGCCGTAGCGGCCGGCAAAATCGCCCGGGCGCTTGATGTTGTCGTTGATGCAGCGTGCCACGGTGCGCAATGCGGTGTCGCCGGCAGCATGGCCATAGCGGTCGTTGAAATGCTTGAACTCGTCCACGTCAATCATCAGCACGGCCAGCGGTGCGCGGCTGCGGCTGGCGCGGCGCCATTCCACCTCCAGTGCGGCATCCAGCGCGCGACGCGTGCCCAGGCTCGTCAGGCCATCTGTGTTGGCCAGCCATTGCAGTTGCTGCTCCATTTCCAGACGCTTGCGCAACTGCCCGGCAAACAAGATTGACAGTGTCATGAACACTGCATCGAGCAGCAGCACGATGCTGCCGATCACCCAGGCGCGCTGCCGCCATTCGGCGTAGATGTCTTCGGTGGCCAGGCCGACTGCCACGATCAGCGGTTGCTCGCCGATATGGCGGAAGCTGAACAGGCGCTCGATGCCGTCAAGCGCTGCCAGTTCTACGTAAGATCCCTCGGTCGACAGCAGGCGCCGCTGGAAGGCCAAACTTTCCGCCACGCTGCGGCCGATGAGTTGTTCGTTGTAGGGGCGGCGCATGAGCAGCGTGCCGTCTGCGCGCACCAGCGTTACGGTAGCGCGCGGCCCAAGGTTGAGGCCGTCAAAGAGCCGTCGGAAGTAGTTCAGCCGCAGCGTGCCGACCACGATGCCCTTGAATTCGCCATGCGGCCCGTTCAGGCGCCGGCTCAGTCCCAGTGATGCTTCGACGCCGTTGATGCGCGGCTTGAATGGCTCGCTGATGTAGAGGCCGACATCCGGGGAGCCCTGATGCACCTGAAAGTAATCGCGGTCGCCCACGTGGATATGCCGCGGCGGTACCGAGCGCGAATCGATGATGACTTCGCCCGCCGGGTTGGCCACCAGCAGCGAGCCCAGGTCCTGCGCGTTGGTTGAGCGGTCGAACAGCACGAGCTGCCGGATGTTGGGCGGCAGGGCGACGATCTTCGGGTCCTGCATGCCGTCAATTACCGCCTGCAACGACAGGTCGTACACCTCGATGTTGCGGGCGATGTCGCGCTGCAGGATCAGCGAGAGGTTGTCGGCGGCGTCACGGGCACGTGCCAGCGCATCCACGCGCATTTCCCACAGCGACAGGGCGGTCAGGGCGGCCAGCAACAGCGACAGCACCGTGGCACCGATGATCAGCAGGGGTGGGTGCCGCAAAAAGGCGCCAATGGTGCGCTGGAGTGGCATGCGCGTTCGCAAGAAAAATGAAAGTGAAACGATTGAAAACGTCGTCTTGATTGTGTACCGGACTCCACCTGGCTACGCAATATCGCCTAGAGCATTTGTCGGGTTTGCAATCGTTTGCGCGGCCGCTGCGACGCAGCAGTTGTCGTATTGATGTCGAGACCGGGTCCGCAGCTTGCTGAGCATCTCCTGAGTGTCGAGCACGTCGCGTGCGGCAGTGCATGACCCGGCGACACTCGCCCGTGCCACGCTGTACAGCGGTTTTCGCTCATCGTCACTGCTGATTACCGGTTGCCCGGATTGTCTATGCTGGGTAAGCCTTCTTGGAGAACGCCATGCCAGACGACCGCGTCTCGTCCGCCCCTGTGCCCGCCAACCCGCATCCGCCTGTGCCGGATTCACATGAGGAGGCCCTGTTGGACGAGGGCCTGGAAGAGACTTTTCCGGCCAGCGACCCGGTTTCCATCGATACCGGCAAGCCGGATGTGGCACCGAAAGCGCCGGGGAGCGCGCCATCGCCGTAAAATAGGGGTTTGCGTGTCAACGGAACGGCGGCTTTGTCCGTGTTACGTGGCATCAGAAACACAATCGTGCGAATTCAGCGCGCGCGTATTGCGGGGCAACCGGTGCGCCGGTCGGACACGATTCCGGCGCGGACGACAATAAGCCAGCACCGGCAAGTCGGGGTCAATTCATGATGTCGATGCCGCACATGTGGCGGTCGGGCGCTTTGCTCGCCGCTGTCTCCCGTCTGCGCGCCGTGGGATTCGCCAATGGCACACCGCCGGCGCTCGTATTCCGCTCATCAGGTTGGGATCGGGCGCCTGACCCAAACCAGCCAAGCCAGCGGAATCTCGTTTCACACCATGCCTGACGCCGCGTCCCACGACGCCAGCCCTAAACCACACCGATCGCCGGTCAAGCAAGCTGCGCCCGCGCCTGCTGACTCTGCGGTTGTTTCTCGCCCGGATTCTGCTTCTGACGCTGGCCGCGGCGTTGGCCTGGGCGGCTGGGCCGTGATCTGCATCGTGCTGATTCTCGGCGCGCTGGTGTTCGACAGCCTGTATGCGCTGCTCGACCATGTGCATTACGCCGATATGGTTGCCGCGCTGCAGGCCACACCACGCGCGCACGTGTGGCTGGCCATTTTGGCCACCGCGCTCAGCTATGTCGCCCTCACGGGCTACGACGCGTCCGGCCTGCGTTACGCCGGCGCACAGATGGCCCGGGGCACGGTCGCCACCACGTCTTTCATTGCCTATGCGTTGGGTAACACGATCGGCC